>NZ_LXJQ01000009.1:0-137063 GCF_001728925.1 Pseudomonas sp. 1D4 | reverse complement strand
AACGTCGGGCGTTGCCGTGTTGCCCGATGGTGGATCGGTAGCGCTATCCACCTTACGCGGTGCCGCGTGCGTGGGCCCGTAGGATGCGGTGAGCTCGGCGAACCGCATCGCATCCGAACCGTGCCTGGCAATGATGGGCTTCGCACAGCTCAGCTCATCCTGCGTGTGGCTGTGCCGCTTTATCGCTGCGGCGGGTCCGGGTGTTCGTGCCGGTCGTGGCTCGGGGTGGTGTCGAAGCGCTGGCGGTAGCAGCGGGAGAAGTAGCTGGAGGACTCGAAGCCGCAGGCCAGGGCCACGTCCAGCACGCTCATGTCGGTCTGGCGCAGCAGTTGCCGGGCCTTTTCCAGGCGCAGGCCCAGGTAGAAACGGGTCGGCGTGTCCTTCAGGTGCAGGCGGAACAGTCGTTCCAACTGGCGCGGTGTGACGCCTATGCGCTCGGCCAGGGTAGAGGTCGACAGCGGCGTTTCGCTGTGGCGCTCCATTTCGCCGATCACCTGCACCAACTTGCGGTTGTGCACGTTGAAGCGGCTGGCGATCTGCATGCGCTGGTGGTCCTGCTGGGAGCGGATGCGGCCGAGCACGAACTGTTCCGACACCTTCAGCGCCAGCGCTTCGCCGTGCTGGCGGGCGATCAGCGTGAGCATCAGGTCGAGGCTGGCGGTGCCGCCGGCGCTGGTGATGCGGCGCCCGTCGATCTCGAACAGCTCCTGGGTGACGGTCAGTGATGGGTAGCGTTCGCGGAAGGCGTCGATGGCCTCCCAGTGCAGGGTCAGGCGCTGGCGCTCGAACAGCTCGGCCTCGGCCAGCACGAAGCTGCCGGTGTCGATGCCGCCCAGGCGCACGCCATCGGCCTCGGCGCGGTTGAGCCAGTGGGACAGGCGCGGGCTGAAGGTGGCCAGCGGCTCGAAGCCGGCCACCACCAGCAGGCAGTCCCCGGTGGCCGGTGCCTCCAGGCCACCCTCCACGTTGAGCGACATGCCGTTGCTGCCGGCCACCGGGCCGCCGTCGGCACTGAGCAGGCGCCAGCGGTACAGCTCGCCGCAGAAGCGGTTGGCCACCCGCAGCGGCTCCACCGCCGACATCAGGCCCATCATCGAGAAGCCGGGCAGCAGCAGAAAGCCGAAGGTCTGGGTCATGGGCAGGTTCCACGAGGCGATGAGCACTTAAAAGCCAGCTAAGCAGCGGGTGCAAGGGGGGAGGTCGTTTCTGTCCTGGAGGTGGTCGTTCTGGTTCGAATCGGTGGGGCGGGCGCTGCGTAAGTTGTGTCCATCGGGTTGACGTGGCGCCCGAGCACAGATGGAGTCGTCGGGTGGGTCGAACGTGCCTGGAGCCGTCGCCCCCGGCCTCCTTAACAACAAGTAGAAAACCGCATGGCCGCAAGGGGAGCATCGATGAAACGTCTTACCGCATTCGCTGGTTGCTGTTTGTTCGCCCTGTCCCACACCGCTGCATTCGCCGCCGACGACGCCAGTTGCCAGAAGATCCGCATGGGCGTGGTGGGCTGGACCGATGTGGTCGCCACCTCCGCCGTCGCCAGTGAGCTGCTGGGCAGCCTGGGTTACCAGACCCGCCAGACCCAGGCGTCGCAGCAGATCATCTTCGCGGGTATCCAGAAGAAGCAGGTGGACGTGTTCCTCGGCTACTGGAAGCCGATCATGGACGACAACATCAAGCCCTTCCTCGACAGTGGCGCCGTGAAGGTGGCGGCCCAGCCGTCCCTGGGCGATGCCGTGGCGGTGCTGGCGGTGCCCACCTACACCGCCGAGCAAGGGCTGCGCACCTTCGCCGACATCGCCCGCTTCAAGGACCAGCTCGGCGGCAAGATCTACGGCATCGAGTCCGGCTCCGGCGCCAACCTGGCGATCCAGAAGATGATCGATGGCAACCAGTTCGGCCTGGGCGGCTTCAAGCTGGTGGAGTCCAGCGAGGCGGCGATGCTGACGGCGGTGAAGCGTGCGGTGAAGAACCACAAGCCGGTGGTGTTCTTCGGCTGGAAGCCGCACCCGATGAACATTCAGATGCCGCTGACCTACCTGACCGGCAGCGAGGACGTGTTCGGTCCCAATGACGGTGCCGCCACCGTCTCCACCGTGACCGCGCCGGACTTCGCCCAGCGTTGCCCCAATGCCAACCGGCTGGTCACCAGCCTGCGCTTCACCAGCGACCAGGAGGCGCAGCTGATGCAGCCGATCATGGAGCGCCAGGAGCCGGGCAAGGTCGCCCGCGAGTGGCTCAAGGCCAACCCGGCGGTGGTCAAGGGCTGGCTGGAGGGCGTGACCACCTTCGATGGCCGCAGCAGCGACCAGGCCGTCGCCTCCCTGAAGTAATGCCGTTCAACCCCGGTGCGCGGGTTCGCCCGCGCACGGTTTCCGATCGCCTCGCAGAAGGATGAATCCACCGTGAACCATGAAGTCATCGTTACCTGCGCCGTCACCGGCGCCGGCGATACCGTCGGCAAGCACCCGGCCATTCCCGTCACCCCGAAGGAGATCGCCGCCGCCGCCATCGAGGCCGCCAAGGCCGGCGCTACCGTCGCCCACTGCCATGTGCGCGACCCGCGTACCGGCAAGCCGAGCCGCGATGTGGCGCTGTACCGCGAGGTGGTGGAGCGCATCCGCGAGAGCGACACCGACGTGATCATCAACCTCACCGCCGGCATGGGCGGGGACCTGGAGATCGGCAAGGGCGAGCAGCCGCTGGAGTTCGGCGCCGGCACCGACCTGGTGGGGCCGCTGGAGCGCCTGGCCCATGTAGAGGCGCTGCTGCCGGAGATCTGCACCCTGGACTGCGGGACGCTGAACTTCGGCGATGGCGACTTCATCTACGTGTCCACCCCGGCCCAGTTGCGGGCGGGCGCCAGGCGCATCACCGAGCTGGGGGTGAAGGCCGAGCTGGAAATCTTCGACACCGGCCACCTGTGGTTCGCCAAGCAGATGCTCAAGGAAGGGCTGCTGGAGGACCCGCTGATCCAGATCTGCCTGGGGATTCCGTGGGGGGCGCCGGCGGACACCACGACCATGAAGGCCATGGCCGACAACCTGCCGCCCGGCCTGATCTGGGCTGGCTTCGGCATCGGCCGTATGCAGATGCCGATGGTGGCCCAGGCGATGCTGCTGGGCGGCAACGTGCGGGTCGGCCTGGAGGACAACATCTGGCTGGACCGGGGCGTGCACGCCAGCAATGGCCAACTGGTGGAGCGGGCCATCGAGATTATCGAACGCCTGGGTGGCCGTGCGCTGAGCCCGGCCGAGGGCCGCGAGAAGATGAAGCTCAAGCGTCGCGGCTGAGCAGCCCTCTCACGTACATGCCGTAGCCCGGGCTTCAGCCCGGGGACGCAGCGTCAATCGACACAGGATCAGGAGCCACCATGGCCTTCACCACTCACATCAGAACCTTCGCCGCCCTTGGCAGCGGCGTGATCGGCAGCGGCTGGGTCGCCCGCGCCCTGGCCCACGGGCTGGACGTCGTCGTCTGGGACCCGGCGCCGGGTGCCGAGGCCGCGCTGCGGGCGCGCATCGCCAATGCCTGGCCGGCCCTGGAGAAGCAGGGGCTGGCGCCGGGTGCGTCCCAGGCGCGCCTGCGCTTCGTCGACACCGTCGAAGAGTGCGTGCGGGACGCCGACTTCATCCAGGAGAGCGCCCCCGAGCGCCTGGAGCTGAAGCTGGCGCTGCATGCGCAGATCAGCGCGGCGGCGCGCCCGGACGTGATCATCGGTTCCAGCACCTCGGGGCTGCTGCCCAGCGAGTTCTACGCTGACGCGCAGCACCCGGAGCGCTGTGTGGTGGGGCACCCGTTCAACCCGGTCTACCTGCTGCCACTGGTGGAGGTGGTGGGCGGGGAGAAGACGGCGCCGGAGGCGGTGCAGGCGGCTATCGAGGTCTATACCGCTTTGGGCATGCGCCCGCTGCATGTGCGCAAGGAGGTGCCTGGCTTCATCGCCGACCGCCTGCTGGAGGCGCTGTGGCGTGAGGCGTTGCACCTGGTGAATGACGGCGTGGCCAGCACTGGGGAGATCGACGATGCGATCCGCTTCGGTGCGGGGTTGCGCTGGTCCTTCATGGGGACCTTCCTCACCTACACCCTGGCCGGTGGCAATGCGGGGATGCGCCACTTCATGGCGCAGTTCGGGCCGGCCCTGCAGTTGCCCTGGACCTACCTGCCGGCGCCGGAGCTGACCGAGACGCTGATCGACCGGGTGGTGGAGGGCACGGCTGTGCAGCAGGGCGAGCGCAGCATCGCCGAGCTGGAACGCTACCGGGATGACTGCCTGCTGGCGGTGCTGGCGGCGATCAAGGACACCAAGGCCCGCCATGGCTTCGCCTTCGCGGAGTAGCCGGCATGGTCTTTCGATGGAGTGGAGCCCGGACATGAGCAGCCCCCTGGTGACCTACCGCACACGCATTCCCGCCGAGTGGGTGGACTACAACGGCCACCTGCGCGATGCGTTCTACCTGCTGGTCTTCAGCTACGCCACCGATGCGCTGATGGAGGTGATCGGCTTCGACGAGGGCGGGCGCGCCGAGACAGGCCACACGCTGTACACGCTGGAGTGCCACCTGAACTTCCTGGCGGAAGTGAAGCGGGATGAAGCGGTGGAGGTGCACACCCAGGTGCTGGGCGTGGATGCCAAGCGTCTGCACATCCACCACAGCCTCCACCGGCCAGGCGAGCCGGTGATGCTCGCAGCCAGCGAGCAGATGCTGATGAACGTGGACGCAGCCACGGCGCGCTCCTGCGCGTATGCGCCCAGGGTGGCGGAACGAGTGGGGGCGTTGTTCGAGGGGCACCGGGTGTGTCCGCTACCGGCGTATGTGGGGCGGGTGATCGGTTTGCCGCCGCCTCGTTGAAGGCGGCGCCCCGGCGTATGTGCCGGGGCTCGGCGCGGGATCAGGTCGGCAAGGCGTAGCGGCGGGCGAAGTCGATGAGGTCCACCAGGTTGCGGGTCTTCAGCTTGTCCATGAGGCGGGACTTGTAGGTGCTGACCGTCTTGTGGCTGATGAACAGTTGTTCGGCGATTTCCTTGTTGTTTTTGCCGTTGGCCAGGTTCTGCAGCACGGCCAGCTCACGGTCGGAGAGGCTGTCCAGTAACTGGCTGTCGTTCGGGCTGCCGCCTTCCTGGGCGCCGGCGGGCAGGTGCACGGTGCTGGGGAACAGGCTGTAGCCGGAGAGCACCGAGCGGGTGGCGGAGATCAGGCTCACGGCCTGCTCCTGCTTGGAGAGGTAACCGGTGGCACCGGCCTGCAGGCAGCGATTGGCATACAGCGCGGCCGGCAGCGAGGTGAGCACCAGCAGCTTGAGGTTCACGTCCATCGCGCTGAGGCGCCCCAGCACCTCCAGGCCATCGAGCTTGGGAATGGCGATGTCGAGAATGACCAGGTCAGGGCGCAGGGAGCGCGCCATGCTGAGGCCTTCCACGCCGTTTTCGGTTTCTCCGACGATTTCATAACCTTCGCGCTCCAGCAGTACGCGGGTCGCGAAGCGAATCATGGGCTGGTTGTCGATCAGCAGAATCTTGCTCATCTGGTTGGTTCTCCTGCTCAAGTTTCCCTATTCAATAGGAAGGCGTACGGAAGCCTTCAGGAACTTGCCGTTTAGGTGTGTTAAAGGGTCGTGTGTTGGCCTTCCTGACCACGAACGACGGGGGTGTGTGCCCGAACGCGATATCGATCAAGTTGGCATTGAGCGATTCTTCTCAGAATCTTGCCCGTTGTCTTTCGGACTATTCCGAATACTTCGTGTTTCTGCCCGGCTAACTTGTACGACCTATTTCATCGGTCTGATGAAGTGGCTTAAAAAGTTTGGCTAAGCACGTGGAGCGCGGATTATATTTGCCGTGCGCGGCAGGATTGGTCTTTTGGGAAGTTTCCTACATGGCGTGTAGGTTCTGCCTTTATACAAGGCGCCTAAGGGTCGCCTGTCTGCTCTTGAACTAAGGTTTCCCCGACACCTCTTTTCCCAGCAGGTGGGTTTGTGTCCCGTATTTTCGCTCTCCGCACGCTGCTCCTGTGCCTGTTTTTGCTGTGCCTGTCATTCGGCGGCGCCGTTCTGGCCGATGAGGGGCACGCCCTTTCGCTGTCCAGCCAGGTGGTGGTGGATCAGCAGGATTTGGAAATTTCCGAATCCGACTGGCACTGGTTGCGCCAGCGGCGGGAGTTGGTCATGGGCGTGCTGGCAAAGGGGGCGCCGCCGCTGGAGATCGTTCAGGCACATGGCGTCTACCAGGGCATGACGCCCGACGCGGCAACGCTGCTGGGGCAGATGCTCGGTCTGCAGATCCGTCTGCGTGCCTACCCCGACCGGCAAGCTCTGGTGACGGCGCTGCAGGCCGGGGACATCGACTTCTTCGGGGCCGATGGGCACAGCGAGCCCGTGCCGGGCCAGGTCCGCAGTCTGGCCTACGGTTTCAGCCGGCTGGCGTTGTTCCGCCGCGGCAATGACCACCGTGAGCTGCCTGACGATCTCAAGGGTATGAAGCTGGCCTACACGCCGGAGCATGGCGATGCCGTGGCGTTGTTCCCTGCGGCCCGGGCACTGCCGGTCGATACGGTGGAGCAGGGCGTCGCCGATGCGGCCTTCGGTCAGGCGGACCTGTTGCTGGCCGATGTGGTGCCGGTCTATTACCTGCTGAACCGTGCCTTCTATGGCACGGTGCGCTTCGAGCGTTATGTGGACTGGCCGGGCGGCGAGCTGGCTTTCGTGGTGCGCCAGTCCGATCCGCAACTGCTGCGTGGGATTGACGGGGCGCTGCGTGCGATCGGTCGGTCGCGCCTGGACGAGATCGCCCAGCGCTGGGTGGGTAACGGTGTGATGCCGGCCGCCGAGCGCATGGTGCTCACTTCCGAGGAGGCGCGCTGGGTGCAGCGTCATCCGGTGGTGCGTGTTGCCGTGGACGACGATCTGGCGCCTTTGGCGTTCTTCGACGGCAACGGGCAGTTCCGGGGCATCGTCGCCGATCTGCTGGACCTGGTGCGGCTGCGCACCGGGTTGCGCTTCGAGGCCGTCAGCCGCACTGGCGGCTATGCCGGGCAGATCAAAGCCTTGGCGGAAGGTGAGGCCGATATCGGAATCCTCACCAAAGGGCCTGAGCGAGAGAGCGTGCTGCGTTTCACGCGGCCGATCACCAGCAGCCCGTTCGTACTGGTTACTCGTGCCCAGGCTGATGGGCTCGGCGAGCCGGTTGGGGACCTGTCCGGGCGGGTGCTCGCCCTGGGGCGCGGCCATGTGGCGCGGGAGGCGATGCGCCGTGCCTTCCCGAAGGCAGAGCTGGTGGAGCCCGGTTCGACCCTGGATGCCTTGCACAGTGTCGACACTGGCCGCGCCGATGCAGCCCTGGTGGGGCTGCCGGTGGCCCGTTACTACCTGGTGATGATGTTCCAGAACCGCCTGGCCATCGCACAGGTGGCACCGGTGGGGCCGGCCACGTCCAATCTCGCGGTGCGTCGAGGCGACACGGAACTGCAGGCCATCCTCGACCGCGCACTGGCGGAGCTGTCGCCCGACGAGTTGGCTGCCACCGCCGACCGCTGGCGCGGGACGCCGGGCATGAGCCCGCAGACCTGGCGCGAGTACGGTGTGCTCATCCAGCGCATCGTCATCGGGGCGGCGGTGCTGCTGCTACTGGTGTTGGCCTGGGTGCTGCACCTGCGGCGCCAGGTGCGTCGGCGCCAACTCGCCGAGCGCCAGTTGCAGGATGAGCTGCGCTTCATCGAGACGCTGATCGACAGCATGCCGCCGCCGGTCTACGTGCGTGACACCGAGGGGCGCCTGCTGTCGTGCAACCGCAGCTACCTGCAGACCTTGGGGCTGGAGCGCGAAGAGGTTATCGGCCTGACGGTGACCGAGCTGTCGGTGGACTTCCCGGATGCTGCCGAATTCCACCAGCGGCAATTGAAGGCGGTGGCCGAAGGGCAATTGCAGCGCTCGGTGCATGAGCTGTCTCTGGGCGGGCGCACCCTGTGGATCGAGCACTGGATACAGCCCTTCCAGGACTCCGCCGGGGTCACCCGTGGGGTGATCTGCGGGTGGCTGGACTTCACCGAGCACCACAACCTGGTGCTGGAGCTGGAGGCGGCGAAAAACATGGCCGATGCGGCCAGCCGCGCCAAGACCACTTTCCTCGCCACCATGAGCCACGAGATCCGCACGCCGATGAACGCGGTGATCGGCATCCTCGAGCTGGCGCTCAAGCGCGCGGCGGATCGCCCCATTGACCCGTCCAGCATCGAGGTGGCCTACAACTCGGCGAAGGGGCTGCTGGAGCTGATCGGCGACATTCTCGACATTGCTCGCATCGAGTCCGGCCGGCTCAGCCTGTCGCCACGTCGGGCCAACCTGCGGGAGCTGGTGGAGTCGGTGGCGCGGGTGTTCGACGGCTTGGCGCGGCAGAAGGGGCTGGTGTTGAACCTGGATATCGACGCGGGCATCCAGGGCGATGTGCTGGTGGACGGCATGCGTTTCAAGCAGGTGCTGTCCAACCTGGTCAGCAATGCCATCAAGTTCACCCGCGAGGGCAGCGTCAGCGTGCGCATCCATGGTGAGGACGGCGAGTCCGATCAGTTGCACGTCTACCTCAGCGTGGCGGACACCGGCATCGGTATCGACCCGGCGGACCAGGCTCGCCTGTTCCAGCCCTTCGAGCAGGTGCAACGCAGCTCCGGCTCGATGGAAGGGGCAGGGCTGGGGCTGGTCATCTGCCGCTCGCTCTGCGAAATGATGGGGGGCCGCCTGGCCTTGGACAGCGCGCCCGGGCGCGGCACCCGGGTGGATGTGGAGCTGCGCCTGCTGCGGCTTGACCCGATTCCGTTGATGGAGATCGCCCGCCAGGAGGAGGCCCAGGCCCGGCGTCGGCTAAAGGTGCTGGTGGTGGACGACCACCCGGTGAACCGGCAGATCCTCGCCCAGCAACTCGCCTACCTGGGGCATGAGGTGGTGGAGGCGGTGGATGGGGTGGACGCACTGGCACGCTGGCGCGAGCAGCCCTTCGATGTCGTCGCCACCGACTGCCATATGCCGCGCATGAGCGGCGCAGACCTGGCCCGTGCCATTCGCGAGGACGAGCGCCAGCAAGGGCGTGTGCCGGTCCTCATCCTCGGGCTGACCGCCGACGCTCAGCAGGAAGAGGTGGAGCGCGGCCTCCAGGCCGGTATGGACGATTGCCTGGTCAAGCCCATTGGGCTGGATTTGCTGGAGGAAAAGCTCGGCGGTGCGCCCGGCCCCGCACCCTCGCGGGTCGAAGGAGCGGAGGGGGAGGCCGAGGTGCTGTTCGACCTGAGTCCCCTGGCGCCGCTGACCGGCGGGGACCCCGGCCTGGCGGTGAGCCTGCTGCGGGAGTTGCTGAATACCAATCGGCGCGACCTTGCCGCGCTTGAGGAACAGGTACGTCTGCATGACGCTTCGGCCCTGTTCGAGTTGGCCCACCGGCTCAAGGGCGCTGCGCGGGTGATCAAGGCCACTCGGGTGATCGAGGCGTGTGAGTACCTGTCGCGGGCCAGCGTCGTGGAGCGGCCGCGTTCCGATGCCCTGGAGGCCGGTGTGGAGGCCGTACGGCGAGCCCTGGAAGCCCTGGAGCGTGGCCTGCTCCAGCAGATGCCGGAGCTTCAATGAAGCGTGGGGCGCTCCTTCATCAGGCGATCGAAGTCCGGGCGGGCCAGCGGGCGGGAGAACAGGAAGCCCTGGCCTTCGGTGCAGCCCAGGGACAGCAGGCGCTCGCGCTGCTGGCGGGTTTCGATGCCTTCGACGATCAGGCTGATGTTCATGGCTTTGGCCAGCGCTACGGCACTGCTGATCACCGCGCCGCTGCGGGGCTGGCTGGTGAGCTTGCGGGCAAAGCTGGCATCCAGCTTCACCTGGGTGAACGGCAGATCGCAGAGCCGGTCGAGGGAGGAATAGCCGGTGCCGAAGTCGTCCATCGACAGGCCACAGCCCATCATGCGCAGGCGTACGAGGTTTTCCAGGCAGGTGGTCGGGGCGCTGAACAGGCCGGTTTCAGTGACCTCGAAGATGACGCCCTCGGCGGACAGGCCGGCCTCATCCAGGTGCGTGCGGACACGCTCGGGAAGGTCGTTGTCGCTCAACTGTGCAGGCTGGAGGTTGAAGGCGATGTTGAGCATGCGGCCCTGGCTGGCGAGGATGCGCTGGAACTCCAGGCCCTGCCGGAAGATCTGCCAGAACATGCGGTTGATCAGGCCATGGGCTTCCATCATCTGCAGGAACTGGGCGGGCATCAGTACGCCGTGCTGCGGATGGCGCCAGCGGGCCAGGGCCTCGGCGCCGACCATCTTGCCGCTGCGCAGGTCGACCTTGGGTTGGAACCAGGCTTCGAACTGGCCCAGCTCCAGGCCTTCCAGCAGTTCGTCGCGGGATGGCAGTTCCATGACCTCAGGCTCACCGAGGCCGCGGGTCTGGTTGGCTTCGTAGCGCGCCAGCAGTTGCGCGGCCCGTTCGATGTCGAAGGGTTTGCCCAGATCACCCAGGCATTCGAGCCCGAGGGTGCGGATCATCGACTGGGTGGCCTGGCGCAGAGGCGCTTCCACGGCGCTGCTGAGAATCACCGAGCGCACGGCACCGGAGTGGCTGGCATGGCGGAGGAAGGCCAGGCCGTCCATCCCGGCCATGCGCAGGTCGCACAGCACGACGTCGACGCCGCCGCAACTCTGCAGCTCGTTCAGGGCGCTGGCGCCATCGCCGGCCTGGTGGATGCGCTGGATACCCAGCTTCTGCAAGGCGGTCACGGCGATCAGGCGCTGGAAGGGCTCATCTTCCAGAACCAGAATGCTGATGTTCTTCATGGAAAGGGCTCGGTTGGTAAAAAGTCCGGCCACGTTACGCAGCTGCTCTGCAAGCTGCTAGGCGAAGCGTCGGTGGCGTCTGTAGGAAAATTCATCTGCGGTACGACTGCTTCACAGTTTTCCGGGAATACACATGAGCCGTGGTTCAACCAGAGGTCACACATATGAGAACAGCCCTGATCGTCGATGATCACCCCGTGATCCGGATGGCGGTGCGCATGCTGCTGGAGCGCAATGGGCTCGAGGTGGTGGGGGAGGCCGATAACGGCGTGGATGCCGTGCAACTGGTGCGTCAGCATGAACCGGACGTGGTGATCCTCGACATCGGCATCCCCCGCCTGGACGGGCTCAACGTCATCAGTCGCATTCGCTCACTGGGGCTCGACAGCCATGTGCTGGTGCTCACTTCGCTGCCCGCAGAGGGGTTCTGTCAACGCTGCCTGCAGGCGGGTGCACGTGGCTTCGTGAGCAAGGAGGAGGACCTGCAGAACCTGGTGATCGCCATCAACTCCATCAGTGCCGGCTTCACCTTCTTCCCCGCCGATGTGCTGCCAATGGGGCAGGGGGCGCCGGCCAGCGAGCGGGAGTTGGTGGGGCGCCTGTCCAACCAGGAGTTGATGGTCCTTCAGTACCTGGCCTCCGGCCTTGGCAACAAGGAGATCGCTGAGCGGATGCTGCTCAGCAACAAGACCGTCAGCACCTACAAGAGTCGTATTCAGCAGAAGCTCAACCTCGCCTCCCTTCTCGAACTCATCGAGTTCGCCCGCCGCAACGACCTGAGCGCCCGGCAGCAGTAGCGTCTCCAGCCAAACTGCACGCGCCCCAGGCCTCCATCTGTCAGTGCGCAAGTGCGTGGTCGAGCGTGCCGTCGTTTCTGCTTGGCACCAGCCCGGCGATCAGCCCCCAAGCGGGACCCGGGCGCTCCTCGTGCTTGCCACGCGGGCTTTCAGCCTGTCATGGCGCCTGCCCTATCTGTGCCGATGTGTCCTACGTGAAGGTGGGTGGACGGCTTACGATTTCCGGGATTTGTACGATTTTTTAGATGCTCATCGCTCTATAGACTGCATCGCCTTAGCTTGATGTGATGCTGTTCTCCTTCTGGCCTTTTTCCGAAGTTTCATGTCGATATCACGAGTTTTTCAGCCATTGATAGACCGCTGATTCTTTGTCGGAGTGGCTCAGCCGCTATCAAGGAAGAACGCCCATTTCATCAGAAGCGCCTCGGACGCCTGGATTCTGATCGTATTGGTCATTCGAGAGACCAGGTAGGAAGGGGGTGGGCTGCATGGACGCAGCGAGAGGCACGTCAGGCCAGGGACAGTCTGTCGCGTTGACGCCATGGTGCAGGTGGGGATGCTGGGTTCTGTTTTAGAGGTGAACTCTGCTTCGTTGACGGAGTTGCCCTATTTCCTCGCAACTGCTGAAAAGTAGCTGGCTCGCGAAGACGAGACTAAACGGGCCTGCGAGGCTCGGTAACGCGTTTGGCGTTGAACCGCCAAACGGTTACTAACTAAAAAATACTAAATAACTTCTGCTGTTGCCTGTGCTGGGATTAAAACGGCAGTTGCCTTGCTGCGTCTGGATTTTGACTCTTTAAAAAGGTGGCGAACATGTGGTGCAGTTCAGAAATGTTTAGAAGGCAACTGTGTGATCAGTTTGGCTTTGGTGGTTTTGGTAGTCCAGTGGAGTGTTTCATATGAATTCGCTGCATTTGATTCTGGGTGTTTTGTTGGTTTGGCTTCCCACTCATGCTGTTCTTGCCGCTGTTGTTAACGTCAAAGATGGCGAACATATGGTGGCGAATGACCGTGTGGTGAATGCGGATTCGGATAATGCTGTTCAGGTCAGTGGGAAGGGAACTTCTTTTACCAGCGAAGAAGGTTTGAAGGTCACCGCTAGCGGGACGTGGGGGGATGCTCTACGGGTGCAGAATGGGGGCCGCGCCGATCTGGTAGGTGCTGAATTGACAGCCAACGCAGGCCGACACGATCTGGTAAACGTCAGTTCAGGTGGGACTGTCTCTGCAAGCGACTCTTTATTTGAGTGCCAGGATTGTGCGGGTGATGGCGTTGCGGTTGAGGGGAGCGGGTCAAGTTTTACCGGTAACAATATCAGGATCGAGATCGGGGGGGATGCTTACTCGGGTGGGCTTCGTGCGTCAAGCGGGGGGAGTATTCGTCTGGTTGATAGCAGCATCAAAGTAGACTCCACTCGAGGTGGTCACGGTCGAAGTGCAGTATCTGTCTCGGGGCGAGGCAGTCGTTTCTTTGGTGAGCGGATTGATATTGATACAAATGGCTCTTACGGTTTCGAAGTGAATGGCGGTACCGCTTCTGAGTTGTATGACTCCACTGTCAAGGCTAGCCAGTCAGCAATCATCGTCCATACGCCAGGCCAGCGCACGGATGTGCATTTGAAGAATGTTGAAGCTGAGGGCGGTTATTACGGCATCAATGCAAACGGTGGTGACTATCATCTTGTGGTTGAAGGTGGGCGCTATACCGCTACCGGGGTAAATGGCACCGCGCTGTGGAGTACTTCTGACACTGCAAGGCTGGATATTGCTGATGCGGAATTCTACTCCTTGGGCTCGGGTGATGGAGTGATCCAGCAGAACAAGACGGGTGTCATCAATATTTTGAATAGCCGCATTGTAACCAGTGGGGCGGGCGGCCATGGTTTGTACGCTGAGGCATTGATCAATGCTGATGGAATGACCATTGAGGCGTCTGGCAAATCAGCCCATGGTGCCTCCGCTGCTCGTGGCGGTGTGTTGAATCTATGGAACAGTCAGGTGACTACCCGGGGAGACGGGGGGATGGGGCTGATAAGTTTCAAAGGGTCAACTGTAAATGCCGACCGGGTGTCTGTGACTACACAGGGTGAAGGTAGTCACGGGCTTGTTAGTAGAGGTGGCAATATGAATATCTCTGCATCCAGTATCGTGGCTGAAGGTGACAGCTCATCCGGTTTGAGAATGGAGGGGGGGACCGCCAAGTTTGATCTGAATAACACCTTTTTAGAGTCAAAGCAGTCGTTTGGTGTGCAGTCCATTGGTGCCAATGCGACGTTGTCTCTTTCCGATGGTTCCTATTTGCAAGCCGGCAATGGCGTTGCCATCTCTGCACGAGCGGGTGTTTTCAATCAGCAGACTCTGAGTAGCGCGTTGGATGTAAAGCTCGATAAGAGCCAGGTGTGGGGGGATGTTGAGGCAGATGATCTGAGCACTCTGGATCTGGTGCTTGGTAATGACTCCCTGCTATCCGGTGCAGCTCGCAATGTGCGGCACCTGACTATGGATGAGCGTAGCGTTTGGCAATTAACCGGGAACTCTGATTTGGGTCAGTTCGACCACCAAGGGACTGTGTTGTTTGCGCCTGAGGGTGATTTCAAGACCCTTCATGTCAAATCGGATCTGACAGGTTCTGGCCGTTTCATCATGAATACGGACCTGTCGACCTTGTCGGGCGACCTTGTGCAGGTGGATGGGCAAGTTCACGGCAACCATACTCTGGTCGTTGCTGATAGTGGCCGTAGCCCTGTTAATTCTGGTGGCACTCTGACTCTTGTAGAGACAAACGGCGGAGACGGGCAGTTCAATCTGTATGGTGATCACGTCGATGCGGGGGCTTATCGCTACACCCTGGCTAAGGCGGGAGATAACTGGCAGTTGGAACAAACTGGTTCCAGTGGGGCGGGAAACGATCTGTCCACCGGAAGTAATGCGGTGCTGGGGAGCCAGAGTGCATTGGGTTTGCTGTGGAATGCTCAGAATAATGCGCTAATCACAAGGCTTGGCGAGCTGCGCCTGGGTGATGATCGGGGTGGTCTTTGGAGTCGTGGTGTGAGTAAGAACTATAGTTCCAACCCATCGAGAAGCCGTGGATTCAAGCAGAAAGTGAGTGGGTTCGAGGTGGGCGCCGATAAAGCTGTAGAAGTGGCAAGTGGTCGTCTTTATTTGGGTGGGCTGGTGGGGGTCGTGGAATCAGCACAAGACTTCCAGGGCGAAGCAAAAGGCAACATCAACAGCAAGTTGCTCGGTGCCTATGGCACTTATCTGGATGATCGAGGATATTATGTGGACGCCGTTGCTCGCTACTCATGGATGGATAACAGCCTTCGCTTTAGCGACAATGTAGGCAAGTCGATCAAGGGCGACTATAAGAATCAGGGGGTTGGTATTGGTCTTGAAGTTGGCAAAAGGATCGAAGCTGCCCGTGAGTACTTTGTCGAGCCTCAGGTTGAGTTGACTTATACCCGAACCAAAGGTGCTGAATATGCATTAAGTAACGGGCTTGAGGTCAAACAGTCCGCCAGTGATTCTTTGGAGGGGCGTATCGGCTTGCTCGCCGGTCGGCGCTTGGAGTGGACTGCGCAGAGATCTGTGCAGCCCTATGTTAAAGCCTCTTTTGTTAACGAGCTTCACCGCAGCGGCTCAACTCGTTTTAATGAAGATCGTCTAACCATGAACAGTGGGGCTTCGCGTGTTGAGCTAGGACTTGGAGCTTCCCTGCAAGCAACAGAAAATAGCAAGTTAAGTGTTGATGCTGACTATGCTAAAGGTAGTCGTATGGAGATGCCTTGGACTCTGACACTTGGTTATCGCTTTCTCTGGTAGGCATTGGAGAAGTTCGAATGGCGCGATAGGCCACATTTATCTGACGACCGATCAGGTTTGAAAACTAAATAGTTGGCGAAAAATCTCATCAGGAGCCCGGCCCTTGGTCGGGTTTCTGCTTTTTGCGGTACGCAAGTGCTGAAACATGTTTGGCTCGAGAGGAATAGCGGTCTTTCGGCGTACGCGCCATTTCATATAAGCCCCCTTAGGAGTAGATGCACAGAATCTTCGGGGCTCAGATGGAAATTCCTACAGACCCTGTGGGGGGGGGACTCCATTCGCGGCTCGAAACCCTCGATATCATTGCGCTCGCCACGCTGAAGTGCGACGTGGTTCTCGTTGCGAGAACCGTAAGTGCTCAGTTCTGGTTCCGACTCTTGAGGTCACCCCCCCTTTGATTCGGCGCGTGGAACCAGGCGCCATTCAGGAGAGCAAAATGAAAAAGTTCCTCACCGCTGGCGCGGCCCTGGTCGGTTTCGGCCTGAGCAACCTGGCACTGGCCTATGACGGCACCATTACCATCAAGGGTGAAGTGTCCAGCAAGACCTGCACCATCGAGAGCGCCGCGCTCAACCAGACTGTCGAACTGGCTCCGGTTTCCCAGAGCTCCCTGGCGCCGGGGCAAAATGCCGGCTTCAAACCGTTCCAGATCGCCGTGTCGGGCTGCACCGTGGGTGCCAAGGTCAAGGCCAACTTCGAAATTGCCCCGAACGTGGACCCCACCACCGGCACCCTGAAGAACGAACTCAGCGGCGTTGATGCGTCCAACGTCGCCATCCAGTTGTTCAACAAGGACCAGAAGGCCATCAACTTGGCTACCGGCGCCAATAACAGCGAAGAAATCATTGGCGCTGGTCAGAACGCCACCCTTGGCTTCTTCGCCGCGTACCTCGCCCCCGTAGGCGAAGACGTGAAGCCTGGTCTGGTGAACACCAAAGTCACCTACACCATGAGCTACGAGTAACACCCCTGACTCGCCCGGAATGTTTCCGGGCGAGTTGCCTCTACGGTAATTCCTATGTCCCTGCGCTCTTCATGCATACGATGGCTGCTGGCTGTCGGCACCTTGTTGTTCGTCTCTGTTGCCCACGCCGGCATCGTGGTCAATGGCACCCGGTTCATTTATCCCGCGAAGCAGCAGGAGATTGGCGTCCGTGTCAGCAATGACGGCGACCAACCTTCGCTTGTGCAGGTGTGGATCGACCGTGGCGATCCCGAGATTCGCCCCGAGAATGCCGAGGCACCTTTCGTCATGACGCCGCCCCTGTTCCGTGTCGATCCCGGCAAGGGTCAGAGCGTTCGGGTTGCCTTCACCGGCGAGTCGCTGCCCAAGGATCGCGAGAGCGTCTTCTGGCTGAACCTGCTGGACGTACCGCCCATGCCTGGCGAAGACGGCAACTACATGCAGTTCGCCATCCGCACCCGGGTCAAGCTCTTCTACCGTCCTGAGGGGTTGCCTGGGCGGCCTGATCGGGCCGTCGAGCAGGTGGCCTGGAGCCTGGCCAGCGTGGCTGGCAAGCCTGTGCTCCGTGCCACCAACCGCAGCGCCTACAACGTCTCTTTCGGCGACATCGTCTTGCGTACCGGTGGACGTGACTACAAGGCCGGCAGCGGCATGGTGGGGCCCTTCGGTGCCCATGACTTCCCGGTAGCTGGACCTTCCGGCGTACCGGCATCGGGCCGTGTCGTCCTGCAGTGGATCAACGACTACGGCGCTAGCGTCACTCAGGAGAGCAGCCTGGACAATTAGGTCCGGGCATTGTCGCCTTTCACTACTACACGAATCCAAAGGAGCATCGCGCTGGTCGATGCGAGGTGTACCCATGACTTCGCTTTCCGCTACCGACGCCAGTAGCCTCACAAGGGCCATACTCCCGCGCGGCCCGCGATTGCATCGGGTTGCGCGTCCGCATCTGCTCGCCGTTGCCATGGCCACGACGGGTGCCACCTTAGGCTTGGCCGATGCCGACGAACTCCCCAATGGCCCGCGCCTGGCTGCCTTCAACCCCGACTTCCTGCTCAATGGCGCGGGTCAGGGAGAGGCTGTCGACCTTTCACGCTTCAGCCGAGGCACCGTCCTGCCGGCCGGCACCTACCGGTTGGACGTTCATCTGAACGAGCGATGGATCGGTCGCCAGGAAATTCGCGTGCTGGAGGACAAGGACGCCCCCAACGGTGTAAAGATGTGTCTCACTCCCGCGCAACTGGGCACGATTGGCCTCGATCTGGACAAGCTGCCGGATCCGGCTGCCGCGCGGGCGAAGCTGGAGAGCGAGGAGTGCCTGGACCTCGCGCAACTGGTGCCTTCTTCCAGTCTCAATATCGACCTGTCCGAGCTCAGCGCCTACCTCAGCATTCCCCAGGCCTACCTCGGCCGGCAGGTGCGCGGTGAAGTGGACCCACGCGACTGGGATCGTGGCGTTACCGCCGGCTTCATCGGCTACAACGCCAACCTGTATCGGAACCACGCCGACGGCGGGGATACCCAGCAGCTCAGCATCGGACTCAACAACGGCATCAACCTGGGTGACTGGCGACTGCGCACCAACGGCAATTACAGCCGCTCAAGCTCTTCAGGTGCGCCTTCGCGCAGCCATTACAGCAACAGCAGCACTTATGTGCAGCGGGATCTGACGGGTATCCGTTCGCAGTTGACCGTGGGTGACTACTACACCCCGAGCGAGCTGTTCGACAGCGTGCCGTTCCGAGGCGTGCAGGTCAGCTCGGACGATCGCATGCTGCCGGACGCCCTGCGTGGGTTCGCGCCCGTCATCCGTGGCGTTGCAGAAACCAACGCCAAGGTCACCGTCCGACAGGGTTCCTCTATCCTCCACGAAACAACGGTTTCCCCCGGGCCTTTCGCCATCGAGGACCTCTACGATTCCGGCTACTCCGGCGACCTGGAGGTCACCGTCACCGAAGCGGATGGCCGCCAGCGCTCGTTTCTCATCCCCTATGCTTCTGTGGCGCAACTGCTTCGCCCTGGCATGTCGCGATTCAGTGTCACGGCCGGTGAGTACCGCAGCGAGTCGGCCGAGCGTGTCCCGCGCTTTGTACAGGGCACCTACCAGCGCGGTATCTCCAACGACTGGAGCGCTTATACCGGCAGCATCATTGCCGAGAAGTACATGGCCGTTCAGGGGGGTATCGCCCTGAGCACCGGACTGGGCGCCCTGGCGTTGGACGTGACCCAGTCGCAGATCAAGGAGTCGCCCGTTTCCACCGAGGACCAGGCACCCAAAGGGGGGCGCAGCTACCGGATGACCTATTCGAAGCTGGTGGACGCGACCCAGACCAACTTCACCATGGCTGCCTACCGCTTCTCCAGTCGCGGCTACCTGAGCTTCAGTGACTACGCCCAGGCTTATGGCAACCCCGAGGGCGGGCTCTTCCGCCAGCGCAGTCGTTTCCAGGTGAGTGCTACCCAGCCCCTGCCCGGAGAGATGGGTAGCCTCTACCTGAGCGGCACGTCGCAAAAATACTGGGACGCCTCGCGCAAGGGCGACATGACCTTCCAGGGCGGATACTCCAACAGCTACCGCTGGGGCTCCATGAGTCTGTCGGTGGGGCGTACCCGTATGGGCGATGGCCACGAGAATCAGTACATGTTGAGCGTCAACATCCCGATTGGCGATGTGGGGCGCTCGGCCAGTCTCAGTACATCGGTCAACTACGCCAAAGGCCGCAGCAGCACCCAGGCCAGCCTCAGTGGCTCCCTCGGCGAGCAGGCCCAGACCAGCTACAGCCTTTATGGCTCCACCAGCCGAGACCAGGGTGAGCGCTTCAACAACACTGGCGGCAGCGTCAGCTACCGTGCTTCCGCCGTTGCCCTCAACGCAGGGCTGAGCAAGGGCACTGGCTACCGCCAGGAGAACATCGGAGCGATGGGGTCCATCGTCCTCCACCCGGGGGGAGTGAACTTCACCCAGACCCAGGGCGAGACCCTTGCCGTGATCGAGGCCCAGGGGGCGCAGGGCGCCTACGTGTCTAACGATGCCGGGGCGCGTATCGCCAGCAATGGTTATGCCGTGGTCGGCGGGCTGTCGCCCTATCGGCAGAACCAGATCGTGATCGACCCGGCTGGTCTGTTCCGCAACGTCGAACTGCAGCTCACCGAGCAGTCGGTGGTACCCCGTCATGGCGCAGTGGTCATGCTCAACTACCCCACCATCAGTGGTGTTCCGGTGCTGTTCAAGATCGTGCGAGACAACGGCGAGAACCCGCCGCTGGGTTCCGAAGTGCTCGATGCCGATGGCAAGAGCGTGGCGATGGTAGGGCAGGCAGGCCGTGCCTTCCTGCGCGGGATCGACCCTTCAGGGTCGTTGGTGGTGCGTTGGGGGAGTGACCCGGACAAGCGCTGCGTCTTCGAGTACCGCTTGCCGGAGGAGGACCCGGACAGCGTTCACTATGCACAACAGGAAGTTCGCTGCATCACCCGGACCGGACGTTCCGAGGTTGCCATCGCCGATTGATACTGCAGCAGTTGAAGCCTTTTCCTCATCGGGGCCGGTCTACACCGGCCCCGTTTTTTTGCCTGCCTGAAACCGATCAGTTGAAGGTAACGGTAATGATCCCGGCCTTGCGCCCGGAGCGGGTTGCGATCGGCGTAACTGCCACGCTATGGGTGTTTGCCACACCTGCACAGGCCTGGTCGTGAAACGGATCGGCCGGCGCACGCGGACTGATGCCGTTGGCACGCCCCACATGATCCTGCCAGACGTTCGTAGGAACGCTGCACATATCCTTTACGATCCTGCCTACAAAAGTGATTTGTCCGCGGACCGGGTCATTGGAATTGGCCTGGGCAACGCCCATGACGAGAGAGAGGGCGACAGCGGAGAGACTCAGTATTTTTTTCATGTTTAGGACTCCTCACAGACATGCCCTGAGTAAAAATCAGCTAGCTCCTACAATCCAGTTTTTTGATGTCCTCTTTTTCTGTAGGCGACCTCGGGTGCGACGCCCTTGCGTCACAGTTCCATTTGCGACTGCCGATATTTTGTGATCATGTTCATTTCGTGGTTCTTGTCAGAAATTTCCTATATGGATCTTTCGTCCTATAAAGGCCACAATCGGGCCATCACCCCGCCGCAGGCACACTGCAAAAACACCTCTGCTCCATCCGCCTCGGGTTCACGGCCAAGCCCCTCGTTCAGCACCGAATGCCTTCATTTGCCTTTTCTGCCCCTGCATAGGTGGTGGAGTGGTTTTCTGCGGGCATGAAAAAGGCCCATCGCGCTGGCGCGATGGGCCATATAAAAAAGCCCCCGTCAGGGCCGACGACCTGACGGGGGCGAGGGGTGTCCCTGACGGGGCCTCAGTGTGTTGCCTTCAGCGCCGAGAGCGTTTGCAGGCCAGCGCCGCGTAGAGCATGAGCAGGATGAGGAACCCCAGGCTCAGGGACATGCCGCTTACTCGGCACCGACCTGGCGCAGCCTGGTCGCCGGTATGTCACCCAGGTTGTTGAGCATCCGCTCGCTGTACCAGTCGAGGAAGTTGATCACGCCGAACTCGTAGGTCTTCGAGTAGGGGCCAGGCTGGTAGGCGGAGGAGTTGATGCCGCGCTGGTTCTCCTCGGCCAGGCGACGGTCCTGGTCGTTGGTGGCGTCCCACACCTCGCGCAGGCGTGCCACGTCGTAGTCCACGCCTTCCACCGCATCCTTGTGCACCAGCCATTTGGTGGTGACCAGGGTCTCCTGCGGGCCGATGGGCCACACGGTAAACACGATCATGTGGTCGCCCATGCAGTGGTTCCAGGAGTGCGGCAGATGGAGGATGCGCATGGAACCCAGGTCCGGGTTCTGGATGCGCCCCATCAGTTTCTTGCTGCCCGGCTTGCCGTCCATGGTCATGGACACGGTGCCCTCGAGCAGCGGCATGCGCACGATGCGGTTGCGCAGGCCGAAACTGGCGTGGGCATAGGGGATTTTCTCCGCGTCCCAGGCCCGGGTGCAGGCGGCCACCTGGTCCTTGAAGGCCTGGCTGGCGCGCGGGTCGGTCACGTCGTCCCACTCCAGCAGGGTGTTGAGCAGCTCCGGGTGCGAACCGCTGCAGTGGTAGCACTCGCGGTTGTTCTCCATCACCAGCTTCCAGTTGGCGGCTTCACGCAGGGTGGTCTGCACGGCCACCTTGGTGTTCTCCATGTCATAGGGCTCCATGTAATGGGCCAGCGTGGAGAGGAAGTCGTCGATGGCCGGCGGGTTCTCCGCCAGGCTGATGAAGATGTAGCCACCGGCGGTCTTCACGTTCACCGGCTTCAGGCCGTACTGCTTCATGTCGAAGTCGGCGCCCATTTCGGTGCCGGCGAACAGCAGGCGGCCGTCCAGTTCGTAGGTCCACTGGTGATAGGGGCAGACCAGCTTGGCCACCTTGCCCTTGTCGCTGACGCACAGGCGCGAGCCGCGGTGGCGGCAGACGTTGTGGAAGGCATGGACCTGGCCTTCGGCACCGCGCAGGACGATCACCGGGTTGTTGCCCACCTGCAGGGTCAGGTAGTTGCCCTTGGCCGGGATTTCGCAGGTCATGCCGGCGATCAGCCACTCCTTGTGGAAGATCTCCTGCATGTCGAGCTGGAACAGGCGCTCGTCGTTGTAGAACGGCTGGGGCAGCGAGAAGGTGTGGTCGCGCTCCTTGAGCATGGCAGCGGTGGCCTTGCGTGCGGGCTCGAGCGGGTCGACCAGGCTCAGGGGGGAAGTGACGTCCATCGGTAACTCCTCAAAAGGCTGGTCGCACCGGCGACCGCCGCAATGGGTGGCTGACTCGGTTGTCACGCAAGGCGGCGTGACGTGCCCCTCTGTTCTCCCTGGCCGACTGCAGGCCCTGCTGCGGATACGAGGGTGGTTTTTCGAAAAGCCTCGTGTTCTGGCTGGGGCCGAGTGTGCTGTCGCCATGGGGTACGACCTTGTCCATGGGCGACACGGCCGCGTCCGTTTCCGACGCCCGAGCCCTTGTGGTTGCTGGCAGGTCGCGATGAGCATGCGAATGTCGCAGGCAGGTAAGTGGTGGGGATTTGCGTTCAGCAGAATCCGATCAGAGGCGCCGATCCACGGTGCGCGGAGACACGTATGAGCAACAGCTTCCTGAACCCGGTGAACACCCAGACCTGGACCAACGGCCGCCACCTGGTGCGCTGCGTGAAGACCGTCCAGGAAACCTGGGACGTCCGCACCTTCTGCTTCATGGCCGACCAGCCGATCCTGTTCTTCTTCAAGCCCGGCCAGTTCGTCACCCTGGAGCTGGAAATCGACGGGCAGCCGATCATGCGTTCGTACACCATCTCCAGCACGCCCTCGGTGCCCTACAGCTTCTCCATCACCATCAAGCGCGTGCCGGGCGGCAAGGTCTCCAACTGGCTGCACGACAACCTCAAGGAAGGTGACGTCCTCCCCGCGCATGGCCCGGTGGGGCTGTTCAACGCCATCGACCATCCCGCCGACAGGGTGCTCTACCTCTCCGGCGGCGTCGGCATCACCCCGGTGATGTCCATGGCCCGCTGGTTCTTCGATACCAACGCCAACGTCGACATGGTCTTCGTCCACAGCGCCCGCACGCCGAAGGACATCATCTACCACCGCGAACTGCGCCACATGGCCTCTCGGGTCGCCAACTTCAAGCTGCACCTGGTGGTCGAGCGCTACGACGCCGGCGAAACCTGGTCCGGCTACCGGGGCTACCTCAATGAAGCAATGCTGCACCTGATCGCCCCTGACTTCATGGAGCGGGAGATCTTCTGCTGCGGCCCCACCCCCTACATGAGCGCTGTGAAGCGCCTGCTGCAGGCCAAGGGCTTCGACATGGCGCGCTATCACGAGGAAGCCTTCGGTCCGACGCCCCCCGAGGTGCGCGAAGAGGTCAGGGAACTGGCCGCCGAGGCTGCCGAAGCCGTGCCCGTACCGGCCGCCGACCAGCATCTGGTGGAGTTCAGCGGCACCGGCAAGAGCATCCGGGTCGCCCCGGGCGAGACCGTGCACTCCGCCGCCGCCAAGCTCGGCCTGCACATTCCCAAAGCCTGCGGCATGGGCATCTGCGGCACCTGCAAGGTGATGAAGACCGCCGGCGAGGTGGAGATGGAGCACAACGGCGGCATCACCGACGAAGACGTCGCCGAGGGCTACATCCTCTCCTGCTGCAGCGTGCCCAAGGGCGACGTCTGCATCGACTACTGATTCCCCAGGTATCGGCCTGTACGGAAAACGACCAGGGCCTGCAAAGCCACGCCGGGCGGGGCGCAGCGGGTTTCGCGAACAGCTTGTCCACAGGCTGGTCCACGGCATCTGTGGATCGGCCTCGTACCCTCGGGCCGCGCACGACAAGGCTTCCAGCAGCTTGAGGTTCCACGGGAACGCACTGTTCAGGAATTGATCAGTGCGCTGAAAGCCTTGCCAGTCATGGGCTTCAGCCATCTATCCACAGGTCGGTCACAGCCTCCTGCACAGTGGGTGTGCATATTCGCCCCACCGGCACCACGATTCTGCTCGCAGGCTGGCCTCCAGCCCAGGCTGCGCAGGCGCCGTGGCGTCCGAACAGGGGTGAACAGGTTGTCCACAGGCTTGCCCACCGTTATCGGGGAAAACCTCGATCCGACGCCCCGTGGAACATCCAGAACCCGGCTGGAGAATCCAGTCATTTCGAGGTCTTCAGGCCTGGCTGAAAAATGAACAATCGGCTGTATGCCACGTCTGGCAAAGGGTGTGGCGATCTATCCACAGGCAGTCGACAGGCCGGTGCACAGCAGCTGTGCATGAATGCGCGGCAAGTGACTGAAACAGAACGAAAAACAGGCGCCAGGCCAGGGTCTTTGCAGCGCCTGGCCTGGCGGCAGGGCTCCACGGCTTGTCCACAGGTTGATGCACCGTAATCGGGGACAAGTCGCGGAGCGGGGCTTCAGCCCTGGGTCATGGCGGCGCGGATGTCGGCGGCCAGCTCGCGTACACGGGCTTCCTCGGTGTCCCAGGAGCACATGAAGCGAGCGCCGCCGGCACCGATGAAGGTGTAGAAGCGCCAGTTGCGCGCCCGCAGGTACTCCAGCGCCGCTTCGGACATCTGCAGGAACACCCCGTTGGCTTCCACCGGGAACATCAGGCTCACCCCCGGCACGTCCGCCACCAGCTCTGCCAGCAACTGCGCGCAGCCGTTGGCGTGCTGTGCGTAGCGCATCCAGGCGTCGTCCTGCAGCAGGCCCACCCAGGGCGCCGAGAGGAAGCGCATCTTCGAGGCCAGTTGCCCGGCCTGCTTGCAGCGGTAGTCGAAGTCCTCGGCCAGGTCATGGTTGAAGAACAGGATCGCCTCGCCCACCGCCATGCCGTTCTTGGTGCCACCGAAGCACAGCACGTCGACGCCGGCTTTCCAGGTCAGCTCCGCCGGGGTGCAGCCGAGGAAGGCGCAGGCGTTGGAGAACCGCGCGCCGTCCATATGCAGGCGCAGGCCCAGTTCCTTGCACACCGCGCTGATGGCGCGGACCTCTTCCGGGCGATAGACGGTGCCCACTTCGGTGGACTGGGTCAGCGTCACCACGCGGGGTTTCGGGTAGTGGATGTCCTGGCGCTTGAGGGCGATCTCGCGCACCGCATCCGGGGTCAGCTTGCCTTGCTCGGTGCGGGCCAGCAGCAGTTTGGAGCCGTTGGAGAAGAACTCCGGCGCGCCGCATTCGTCGGTCTCGACGTGGGCCGTCTCCGAGCAGATCACGCTGTGGTAGCTCTGGCACATCGAGGCCAGTGCCAGTGAGTTGGCCGCCGTGCCGTTGAAGGCGAAGAACACCTCGCAATCGGCCTCGAACAGGCGGCGGAAGTGATCGGCGGCGCGCGCCGTCCAGCTGTCCTCGCCGTAGGCACGCTCATGGCCCTGGTTGGCCTGGGCCATGGCGGCCCACACCTCCGGGCAGATGCCGGAGTAGTTGTCGCTGGCGAATTGCTGGGTCTTGTCGGTCATCGAAGGGTCCTTTCCGTGGGCCACCCTGTGCGTAGGCGGCCAATGGGATGTAAGTTAACGCCAGCTTGGATGCACGGAAACGTGCTCAGGCGACATCTGTTTCCACCCAGGCGCTGTCCGGGCGCCTTCAGGAACTCCGGGCGGGCTTTGCGGCTCACAACAGAACCGCGCCTGCCACGGGGCCGGACCCTGCCATCACCTGAGGAGTGTCACCGATGCGCTACACCCACCTGCTTGCCGTTGCCGCCACCCTTTCCGTCAGCCTGTCGGCCGCCGCCGCCCAGTGGGGCCCGGGCGAGCGCGAGCGTTTCGTCCAGGACTGCGCCGCCGGCGCCCAGGCCCAGGTGGCCGGGGACAAGCTGCAGAAATACTGCGGTTGTGCTGCCGACAAGGTCGGTGCCGAGTTCAGCCAGACCGAGCTGGACGAACTGAAGAACCAGACCACCCCGCTGCCCAAGCCCACCCACGAGCGCCTGATCAAGGTCACCAGCCAGTGCCTGGCGCACCTCAACTGACGATATCCCCCGGGCCTGGCCGCTGGCCGGGCCCTCTCCCCGCGTTCTGTATCCGCACTCCCGCGTAAAAAACCGACGTTGCCACTCGGGCGCTGCATCTGCACGCGTTAGCTGTGCCTGTGGGTATCAGGGGCGGGCGGCGCTGGCGAAGCGGAGGTGGCGCCAGGCCGCAGTGGGAGGGGTCAGTTGAAGACCGGGCGGAAGAAGCTGCGTTCGTAGCTGAGGATGCAGCGGGTCTGCTCCGCGTAGGCGAAGGCCGCCTGGCAGTCGGCGTCCTGCATCGACTGGGCGCGGTAGGTCTCGTAGGCGGCCAGGCTGGGGACGGTGAACATCGCCATCGCCACATTGTTGGCGCCCTCGGACGGCAGGAAGTAGCCGTGGTGCTGGCCGCCGAACTTCTCCACCAGCGGAATCCACAAGCGCCCGTAGTGCTCGAACTCGGAGAGCTTGTAGGGATCGATGATGTAGCGCAGGTAGCAGGTGACCATGGGGCGTCCTTTTCTGGTGGGCGATTGCCTGGGAGCCGGCGGGCTAGCCAGTGCCCGGGCGGCCTGTCCAGCACGCCCACATCCACAGCCTGCCCTGCCCACTGCACTGCGCTGTGGGCAAGTCGCGGATTGGACAACATTGCCGCAAGCCTTTCAAAGCCTCGTCAAACCTGATCCATGGCGATCTATCCACAGGCTGTCAATAGGGCAGTGCACAGTTTCTGTGGTCAAGTGCCGGGTGTAACTCGATACTGCGCCCTGCAACTGAATATGCCCTTGCGTAAACGCTGCGACTTCAAATGCGCGGTGAATTTAGAAGCAAACAGCACAAACAGCTATCGCCATGCATTAGTGCTCGACTATTAATTAATGATCACTGCATTGGGTTGTTTTATTATTTTTTTAGTCTTGGGGGATGAGGGGTAAGATGTCTTGAACGGGCAATGTCAGGGTGTTGGAGAAGTATGCTTTATAGCGAAAGGCGTACATTACTACTTTGCAGGGTATTTCTTGCCGGTCGGCTAGTATCGTTATGATTTTTTTTTGATTCAGAAATTTATAAGACCTGCCGTCATCTTTGGTTTCGGCGAAGTAAAGGTCAGCTTTATAGGTGTATAGGTCGCTTTTTTTATTGGCTAACTCTATTGTGCCGAGCCCGAAATTTGGAATGACATGGCCCATTTGAAATATGGGCTTGGGCTCAAGGGAGCAGTAAAGTTTTTGACTGATTTTGTTGCCGCCCTCTAGCTTGGAGTAGACCTCATCAAGGTTCAGGTCTGAGGTGAAATAGAGATTAAAGCTAATGGGGCGCTCACCGATATCTGCGTGCAAATAGCTTAGGTTGGCCAATGGTTGATTGTGCTCTTTCATGCAGGCGGAGCAGGCCAGTAAGCCTAGTGCCAAGGGCCAGAACTTTGCTGCGCTCATTTTGCCAAATACTCCCGGATGGATTGTTTGACGTATTCAAGCGCCGAGAGCCCCTGCGGCAGCATGACCTTAAACAGTCGATCGGCATACAGGTGATTGATATCTGCAACCGCACTGACATTTGCCCCCTTGGGCACCCAGCGCTCGCCGAATTCAGCGACATTGTCCGAAGAGTCTGGTTGCTTGGCGTCTGCGCGAATATTTATCCAGAATTTTGCTTTGGGTGTCGGTTCGCTCATATAGATATCGGAGCCCAACCAGACTAATAACCCTTTTCCAACCGGATCCAGAGTAACTAAGACCTCTACGTTATAGCCATCATCGGTCAGTATTTCGGCAAGGTGCGCGCCATTCCAACCTCCCAAGCTGTGGCCTATCAGATAAACCGGCATGGCTTTGGATGCGATTTTGGATTTGACATCTGAGTCAATGTCCCAGCTCCCCCGTACATCGCTGTAGCCTAAATGGTGGGACTCATAGGTGCCTGATTGTCTTTCGAGCTGAAAATGGGCGTCCAGTAAAATTTGTGCGTCTGCCACATTATTGTTTGGACCTTGGAAGTAGTAGGACTCCTTATCGGCCGCTCCGCCGATAAAGAACACCACCGCCTTTTTCACCTCCACCGGTACCTGCTTGACCGTTTGATCGGATGCTGGCGTCAGTGTTCGCTCAGTCGCGCTCTGGGGCTCTTTCGGGGCAGCGTTAGCGCCTTGGCTCATGCTGCACCCCCGACCAGAATCTGAACTTTCTCTGCCTTGCCCATGCAGCTGACTAGATGGGTAAAGCCTTGGTCATCCGATAAGCCTTTTTCGATTGCGCCGTTGGCGCGACGGATGGCGTAGGGATAGTTGCACAGTGGCTCGCCTGTTTCTGCGCAAACCAGTTGAAACTTGTCCTGGAAGGCGTTCGGCAAGGGGGCTGGCGGGACGAAGAGTGCGGGGTTGTGCTGGGTGCCGACCAGTACATCTCCGGAGCCAGTGATGATCACGCCCCCATGAGCCGTGGGGCTGCCGAGAAATGCGATGGGTTGGCCATTGACGAGGATCGTCGGAATACCGGCTGCCACTGCGTCTCCGCAGGCGCTGGCGTCGCCCACACGCAGGGCCGGTAGCCCGCTGATGATGACGTCAGGGGAACCCGTGATCGTGGGGTTCACGCCGTGAGTCGGTATGGGGCAGGCATTCTGGTCGCTCAGGCGAGCAGCGGGCTTCGACATGTTCGATCTCCTTCCTGGAAAGCACCACATTTATTGAGAGCAGCCGATATTGGTGATGGATGCCGTGCTGGAGCCATCCCCTTTTGGCACTTTCAGTCGTGTCCTACACGCTGGACGTGGGGCGTTCTTGTATGTCGCAAACGCACCTGCTCGTGGCGTGCTTAGGCATCTCAATCGAAAGGGGGGGCCATACCATCGCTGCGAGGGGGCAGTCGTGCCCCGCAAAGACGACGCCACCGCAGGAGATCAGCGATGTTCAGCAAGCAAGACCGAATCCAGGGCTACGACGACGAACTGTTCAGCGCGATGCAGGAAGAAGCGCACCGACAGGAAGACCACATCGAGCTGATCGCCTCCGAGAACTACACCAGCCAGCGGGTGATGGAAGCCCAGGGCAGCGGCCTGACCAACAAGTACGCCGAAGGCTACCCGGGCAAGCGCTACTACGGCGGCTGCGAGTTCGTCGACAAGGTGGAGCAACTGGCCATCGACCGTGCCAAGGAGCTGTTCGGCGCCGACTACGCCAACGTCCAGCCGCACTCCGGTTCCTCCGCCAACAGCGCCGTCTACCTGGCCCTGCTCAATGCCGGCGACACCCTGCTGGGCATGAGCCTGGCCCACGGCGGCCACCTGACCCACGGCGCCAAGGTGTCCTCCTCCGGCAAGCTGTACAACGCCGTGCAGTACGGCCTGGACCCGGCCACCGGCCTGATCGACTACGACGAAGTCGAGCGCCTGGCCGTGGAGCACAAGCCGAAGATGATCGTCGCCGGCTTCTCCGCCTACTCCAAGACCCTCGACTTCCCGCGCTTCCGCGCCATCGCCGACAAGGTCGGGGCGCTGCTGTTCGTCGACATGGCCCACGTCGCCGGCCTGGTGGCCGCCGGCCTGTACCCGAACCCGCTGCCCTACGCCGACGTGGTCACCACCACCACCCACAAGACCCTGCGCGGCCCGCGCGGTGGCCTGATCCTCGCGCGCAAGAACGAAGAGATCGAGAAGAAACTGAACTCCGCCGTATTCCCCGGCGCCCAGGGCGGCCCGCTGATGCACGTCATCGCCGCCAAGGCCGTGTGCTTCAAGGAAGCGCTGGAGCCCGGCTTCAAGACCTACCAGGCCCAGGTCATCAAGAACGCCCAGGCCATGGCCAAGGTGTTCATCGAGCGTGGCTACGACGTGGTCTCCGGCGGCACCGACAACCACCTGTTCCTGGTCAGCCTGATCAAGCAGGGCCTGACCGGCAAGGACGCCGATGCCGCCCTCGGCCGCGCCGGCATCACCGTGAACAAGAACGCGGTGCCCAACGATCCGCAGTCGCCCTTCGTCACCTCCGGCGTGCGCATCGGCACCCCGGCCATCACCACCCGTGGCTTCAAGGAAGCCCAGTCCACCGAACTCGCCGGCTGGATCTGCGACATCCTCGACCACCTCGGCGACGCCGACGTGGAAGCCCAGGTGGCCCGGCAGGTAGCCGCGCTCTGCGCCGACTTCCCCGTCTACCGCTGATCCAGGAGTCCGAGCATGCAACGTTATTCCGGCTTCGGCCTGTTCAAGCACTCCCTGAGCCACCACGAGAACTGGCAGCGCATGTGGCGCAACCCCACGCCCAAGCCGGTCTATGACGTGATCGTGGTCGGCGGCGGCGGCCATGGCCTGGCCACGGCCTACTACCTGGCCAAGGAATTCGGCGTGAAGAACGTCGCGGTGGTGGAGAAGGGCTGGCTGGGCGGCGGCAACACCGCGCGCAACACCACCATCGTCCGCTCCAACTACCTGTGGGACGAGGCGGCGCACCTCTACGAGCACGCCATGAAGTTGTGGGAAGGCCTGTCCCAGGACCTGAACTACAACGTGATGTTCTCCCAGCGTGGCGTCTACAACCTCTGCCACACCCTGCAGGACATGCGTGACGCCGAGCGCCGCGTCAGTGCCAACCGCCTCAACGGCGTGGACGGCGAGCTGCTCAACGCCCGCCAGGTGGCCGAAGAAATCCCCTACCTGGACTGCAGCAAGAACACCCGTTACCCGATCCTCGGCTCCACCGTGCAGCGCCGGGGCGGCGTCGCCCGTCACGATGCGGTGGCCTGGGGCTTCGCCCGCGCCGCCGACGCCCTGGGCGTCGACCTGCTGCAGAACACCGAGGTGATCGGCTTCCGCAAGCAGGATGGCGCGGTCATCGGGGTCGAGACCAACCGCGGCTTCATCGGCGCCAAGCGCGTCGGCGTGGTCACCGCCGGCAACTCCGGGCACATGGCCAAGCTCGCCGGCTTCCGCCTGCCGCTGGAATCCCACCCCCTGCAGGCCCTGGTGTCCGAGCCGATCAAGCCGATCATCCACAGCGTGATCATGTCCAACGCCGTGCACGGCTACATCAGCCAGTCCGACAAGGGCGACCTGGTCATCGGCGCTGGCATCGACGGTTACAACGGCTACGGCCAGCGCGGCTCCTACCCGACCATCGAGCACACCCTGCAGGCCATCGTCGAGATGTTCCCGGTGCTGTCGCGCGTGCGCATGAACCGCCAGTGGGGCGGCATCGTCGACACCACCCCCGACGCCTGCCCGATCATCGCCAAGACGCCGGTGAAGAACCTGTTCTTCAACTGCGGCTGGGGCACCGGCGGCTTCAAGGCCACCCCCGGCTCGGGCAACGTCTTCGCCGCCAGCCTGGCCGCCGGCGAGATGCACCCGCTGGCCAAGCCCTTCTCCATCGAACGTTTCCACAACGGCGCACTGATCGACGAGCACGGCGCCGCTGCCGTGGCTCACTAAGGAGACCCGCCATGCTGCACATCTTCTGTCCCCACTGCGGCGAGCTGCGCTCCGAAGAGGAATTCCACGCCAAGGGCCAGGCGCACATCCCGCGCCCGCTGGACCCGGGCGCCTGCACCGACGAGGAGTGGGGCGACTACATGTTCTTCCGCGACAACCCCCGTGGCCTGCACCACGAGCTGTGGGTGCACGCGGCCGGCTGCCGTCGCTACTTCAACGTCACCCGCCACACCGTGACCTACGAAATCCTCGAAACCTACAAGATCGGTGAGAAACCCAGCATCACCGAAGCCACCACCGGCGAGAAGAAAGCAGCGCCTGCAGGAGTAACGGCATGAGCCAGGTCAACCGCCTTCCCAAGGGGGGCCGCGTCGAGCGTGGCCAGCCCCTGACCTTCACCTTCAACGGCCAGAACTACCAGGGCTACGCCGGCGACACCCTCGCCTCGGCCCTGCTGGCCAACGGCGTGGACGTCGTCGGTCGCTCCTTCAAATACTCCCGCCCGCGCGGCATCGTCGCCGCCGGTGCCGAAGAGCCCAATGCCATCCTCCAGCTGGGCTCCACCGAACAGGCCCAGGTGCCGAACATCCGCGCCACCCAGCAAGCCCTGTACGGCGGCCTGGTGGCCAGCAGCACCAACGGCTGGCCGAGCGTCAACACCGACCTGATGGGCATCCTCGGCAAGGTCGGCGGCGGCATGATGCCGCCCGGGTTCTACTACAAGACCTTCATGTACCCGCAGAACCTGTGGCTGACCTACGAGAAGTACATCCGCAAGGCCGCCGGTCTGGGCCGCTCGCCCACCGAAGTGGACCCGGACATCTACGACCACCTCAACCAGCATTGCGACGTGCTGGTGGTCGGTGCCGGCCCCGCCGGCCTGGCTGCCGCCCTGGCGGCCGGCCGTAGCGGCGCCCGCGTGATCCTCGCCGACGAGCAGGAAGAGTTCGGCGGCAGCCTGCTGGACACCCGCGAAACCCTGGACGGCAAGCCCGCCGCCGAGTGGGTCGCCAAGGCCCTGGCCGAACTGGCCAGTCTGCCGGAGGTGACCCTGCTGCCGCGCGCCACGGTGAACGGCTACCACGACCACAACTTCCTCACCATCCACCAGCGTCTCACCGACCACCTGGGTGAAGTCGCCCCCCGTGGCCAGGCGCGCCACCGCGTCCATCGCGTGCGCGCCAAGCGCGTGGTGCTGGCCGCTGGCGCCCACGAGCGGCCGCTGGTGTATGCCAATAACGACGTCCCCGGCAACATGCTGGCCGGCGCCGTCTCCACCTACGTCAACCGCTACGGCGTGGCCCCGGGCCGCGAACTGGTGCTGTCCACCAACAACGACTACGCCTACCGCGTGGTGCTGGACTGGCTGGACGCCGGGCAGAATGTGGTTGCCGTTGCCGACGCCCGCAGCAACCCGCGCGGCGCCTGGGTCGAGGAAGCCCGCGCCCGTGGCGTGCGCATCCTCACCGGCAGCGCCGTGGTCGAGTGCCGTGGCAGCAAGCGCGTCACCGGTGCCCGCATCTGCGCCATCGACGTCAAGGGCCACCGCGTCACCAGCCCTGGCGAAGTGGTGGACTGCGACCTGATCGTCAGCTCCGGCGGCTACAGCCCCGTGGTGCACCTGGCTTCCCACCTGGGCGGCAAGCCCACCTGGCGCGAAGACATCCTGGCCTTCGTGCCCAGCGAGGGCGGCTTCCAGAAGCGCCTGTGCGCCGGTGCCGTGAACGGCGTCTTCGGCCTCGGTGACGTCCTCGCCGACGGCTACGAAGCCGGTGCCAAGGCCGCTGCCGAAGCCGGCTTCAAGCCGGTGGAAGGCGTCGTGCCCAAGGCCGCCATCCGTCACGAGGAACCCACCCTGGCGCTGTTCCAGGTGCCCCACGACAAGTCCACCGCCCGCGCGCCGAAGCAGTTCGTCGACCTGCAGAACGACGTCACCGCCGCCGGCATCGAGCTGGCCACCCGCGAGGGCTTCGAATCGGTCGAGCACGTCAAGCGCTACACCGCGCTGGGCTTCGGCACCGACCAGGGCAAGCTGGGCAACATCAACGGCCTGGCCATCGCCGCCCGTTCGATGGGCATCAGCGTCGCCGAGATGGGCACCACCATGTTCCGCCCGAACTACACCCCGGTGACCTTCGGCGCCGTGGCCGGGCGTCATTGCGGCCACCTGTTCGATCCCAAGCGTTACACCGCCATGCACAGCTGGCACCTGGCCCAGGGCGCCGAGTTCGAGGACGTCGGCCAGTGGAAGCGCCCCTGGTACTTCCCCAGGAACGGCGAGGACCTGCACGCCGCCGTGGCCCGCGAATGCAAGGCCGTGCGCGAGAGCGTGGGCATCCTCGATGCCTCCACCCTCGGCAAGATCGACATCCAGGGCCCGGACGCCCGTGAGTTCCTCAACCGCGTCTACACCAACGCCTGGACCAAGCTGGACGTGGGCAAGGCCCGCTACGGCCTGATGTGCAAGGAAGACGGCATGGTCTTCGACGACGGCGTCACCGCCTGCGTCGGCAACAACCACTTCATCATGACCACCACCACCGGCGGCGCCGCCCGCGTCATGGAGTGGCTGGAGCTTTACCACCAGACCGAGTGGCCGGAGATGAAGGTGTACTTCACCTCGGTCACCGACCACTGGGCCACCATGACCCTGTCCGGCCCCAACAGCCGCAAGCTGCTGGCCGAGGTCACCGACATCGACCTGGACAAGGACGCCTTCCCCTTCATGAGCTGGAAGGAGGGCAAGGTGGGTGGCGTGCCGGCGCGGGTGTTCCGCATCTCCTTCACCGGCGAGCTGTCCTATGAAGTGAACGTGCAGGCCGACTACGCCCTGGGCGTATGGAAGCAGCTGATCGAGGCCGGCAAGAAGTACAACCTGACCCCCTACGGCACCGAGACCATGCACGTGCTGCGGGCCGAGAAGGGCTTCATCATCGTCGGCCAGGACACCGACGGCTCGGTCACCCCGGACGACCTGGGCATGGGCTGGTGCGTCGGCCGCAACAAGCCGTTCTCCTGGATCGGCTGGCGCGGCATGAACCGCGAGGACTGCCTGCGCGAGGACCGCAAGCAACTGGTGGGCCTCAAGCCGCTGGACCCGAACAAGGTCCTGCCGGAAGGCGCACAGCTGGTGTTCGATCCCAAGCAGGCCATCCCGATGACGATGGTCGGCCACGTGACCTCCAGCTACATGAGCGCCAGCCTGGGCTATCCCTTCGCCCTGGCCATGGTCAAGGGCGGCCTCAAGCGCATGGGTGAGCGGGTCTTCGCGCCCCTGGCCGACGGCAGCGTGATCGAAGCCGAAATCTGCAGCTCCGTGTTCTATGACCCCAAAGGGGATCGCCAGAATGTCTAACGTCAACGTCTACGAACAACGCCCGGGCAACATCCAGGGCGAGTCGCCCCTGCACCACGCCGGCCTCGACGAGCTGGCGCGCAAGGGCAAGGCCAGCGCCGGTGTCGTGCTGCGCGAGAAGAAGCTGCTGGGTCACCTGGTGATCCGTGGCGAAGCCAGCGACCCGGCCTTCGCCGGCGGCGTGCACAAGGCCCTGGGCCTGGAGCTGCCGGTGGCGCTGACCCTGGTGGCCAACGGCGACACCTCGCTGCAGTGGCTGGGCCCGGATGAGTGGCTGCTGATCGTCCCCGGTGGCCAGGAGTTCGCCACCGAGCAACGCCTGCGCGAGGCGCTGGACGGCCAGCACATCGCCGTGGTCAACGTCAGCGGCGGCCAGACCCTGCTGGAGCTGAGCGGGCCGAAGGTGCGCGAGCTGCTGATGAAGTCCACCTCCTATGACGTGCACCCGAGCAACTTCCCGGTGGGCAAGGCGGTGGGCACCCACTTCGCCAAGGCCACGGCGGTGATCCGCCACACCGGCGAAGACACCTGGGAGCTGGTGGTGCGTCGCAGCTTCTCCGACTACCTCTGGCTCTGGCTGCAGGACGCCAGCGCCGAGTACGGGCTGGCGATCAAGGCGTGAGATGGAGGGTGGACGGCGTCGTTGCCGTCCACCGCAGGCCAGCTCAGGTGGAGGGGTGAAGCGTCCTCCCCCCTGCGCCCCCTGACAGCATGGATTACCGAGACCCCGACATGAGCCGCACCCCCGATACCTGGATCCTCACCGCCCACTGCCCCAGCGTGCTCGGCACGGTGGACGCGGTGACCGGCTACCTGTTCGAGCAGCGCTGCTACGTCACTGAGCACCATTCGTTCGATGACCGGTTGTCCGCACGCTTCTTCATCCGCATCGAGTTCCGCCAGCCCGACGACTTCGACGAGGCCGCCTTCCGTGCCGGTCTGGCCGCCCGCGTGGCGCCCTTCGACATGCAGGTGGAACTGACCCCGCCGGGCTACCGCGCCAAGGTGGTGATCATGGTCTCCAAGGCCGACCACTGCCTGCACGACCTGCTCTACCGCCAGCGCATCGGCCAACTGGCGATGGACGTGATGGCCGTGGTGTCCAACCACCCCGACCTGGAGCCGCTGGCCCGCTGGCACGGCATCCCCTACCACCACTTCCCCCTCGACCCCAACGACAAGCCCGCCCAGGAGCGGCGCGTGCTGCAGGTGATCGAGGACACCGGTGCCGAGCTGGTGGTGCTCGCCCGCTACATGCAGGTGCTGTCGCCCGAGCTGTGCCGGCGCCTGGATGGCTGGGCCATCAACATCCACCACTCCCTGCTGCCCGGCTTCAAGGGCGCCAAGCCCTACCACCAGGCCTACCAGAAGGGGGTCAAGCTGGTGGGCGCCACGGCCCACTACATCAACAACGACCTGGACGAGGGCCCGATCATCACCCAGGGCGTCGAACCGGTGGACCACGCCCACTACCCCGAGGACCTGGTGGCCAAGGGGCGTGACATCGAATGCCTGACCCTGGCCAAGGCGGTGGGCTACCACATCGAGCGCCGCGTGTTCCTCAACGCCAACCGCACCGTGGTGCTGTGAACCCACAGACGTAGCCCGGGCTTCAGCCCGGGAGCGGGCCTCGCCCCGGACTGAGGTCCGGCTACAGACTTCGGCAGCCGCCCTGCCAGTTCCACCCGGCGGCTCCCGCAACAGACACAAGCTCCAGTACAAGGCCGCGTGGCCCAGGCCGCGCCTTTGTATCCACAACAACAAAGGAGATTCATGCATGTCTGGTAATCGTGGTGTCGTTTATCTCGGAGCGGGCAAGGTCGAAGTGCAGAAGATCGACTACCCGAAGATGCAGGACCCCCGTGGCAGGAAGATCGAGCACGGCGTGATCCTGAAGGTCGTCTCCACCAACATCTGCGGCTCGGACCAGCACATGGTGCGCGGCCGCACTACCGCCCAGGTCGGCCTGGTGCTCGGTCACGAAATCACCGGCGAGGTGGTGGAGAAGGGCAGCGACGTCGAGAACCTGAAGATCGGTGACCTGGTGTCCGTGCCCTTCAACGTCGCCTGCGGCCGGTGCCGCTCCTGCAAGGAAATGCACACCGGCGTCTGCCTGACCGTCAACCCGGCCCGCGCCGGCGGCGCCTACGGCTACGTCGACATGGGCGACTGGACCGGCGGCCAGGCCGAGTACGTGCTGGTGCCCTACGCCGACTTCAACCTGCTGAAGCTGCCCGAGCGCGACAAGGCGATGGAGAAGATCCGCGACCTGACCTGCCTCTCCGACATCCTGCCCACCGGCTACCACGGAGCCGTCACCGCCGGCGTCGGTCCGGGCTCCACCGTCTACGTGGCCGGTGCCGGCCCGGTGGGCCTGGCTGCTGCCGCCTCCGCCCGCCTGCTGGGCGCGGCCGTGGTCATCGTCGGTGACGTCAACCCGGTGCGCCAGGCCCACGCCAAGGCCGTCGGTTTCGAGATCGCCGACCTGTCCAAGGACACCCCGCTGCACGAGCAGATCGCCGACCTGCTGGGCGAGCCGGAAGTGGATTGCGCCGTCGACGCCGTGGGCTTCGAAGCCCGAGGCCACGGCCATGCCGGTGCCCAGCAAGAAGCCCCGGCCACCGTGCTCAACTCGCTGATGCAGGTCACCCGCGTGGCCGGCAAGATCGGCATCCCCGGCCTCTACGTCACCGAAGACCCGGGCGCCGTGGACGCCGCCGCCAAGATCGGCAGCCTGAGTATCCGTTTCGGCCTCGGCTGGGCCAAGTCCCACAGCTTCCACACCGGCCAGACCCCGGTGATGAAATACAACCGCCAGCTCATGCAGGCCATCATGTGGGACCGCATCAACATCGCCGAAGTGGTGGGCGTGCAGGTCATCAGCCTGGATGACGCGCCCCGTGGCTACGGCGAGTTCGATGCCGGCGTGCCGAAGAAATTCGTCATCGACCCGCACAGGACCTTCAGCGCCGCCTGAGGCCTGAGCCGCAACCCCTGGTGCTGCGTTCTAGCGGCGCAGTACCTGTCCTTCGAGGAGCCATGACGGCTCCTCTTTTTTATCGACGGCGGATGGGGGGCCGGGCGTTTGCCCGGGGCTGCGGTCAGCGCACCAGGTGCAGGAACTGCAGGTGCCGTTCGTACTGGTCGAGCATGTCGTCGATCACCTGCTGGCGGCTGTAGCCCACCAGGTCGTAGTCCTGGCTGCCCTCGGCCAGGTGCACCTCGGCACGGTAGTAGCGGCGGTTCTGGCGGTTGCGCGCGTCCAGCCCGGCGACGGCGAAGGAGGGCGTGAAGTAGCCGCGCATCACCACCCGGTAGAGGAACGGGTGTTCCTCGCCATGTACCACCTCCAGGCTCAGGCTGGCGCCGGCCGGGTCCATGTGGGTTTCCACCGTCAGGCCACGGGTGCGGAACTGCTCGGCGAGGGCCTCCATGGCCGGCCGCACCTGTTCCTCCATGAAGCGGTACACCTCGTCCCGCGAGGGGAAGTGCACCGCCTGGGCCAGGCGCTGGCGCCAGCCGCTGCGGCGACGGGGCGAGCGCTGGTCCACCGGCGAGGGCGCATGCAGGCGGGCACGCTGGCGCTGGGACTCCAGGTAGAAGGCCTTGTGCAGCCCCCACATCATCAGCAGCAGGATCAGCGAGAAGGGCAGGGAGGTGAGCACCACCGCGGACTTCAGCGCGTCGATGCTGCCGGCGAACAGCAGGCCGATGGTGATCAGCGCGATCAGTGCGCCCCAGAACACCCGCAGCCAGCGCGGGCCGTCTTCGTCCACCGCACCGCCCCGGGAGGAGAGGGTGGAGAGCACCACGGTGCCCGAGTCGGCTGAGGTGACGAAGAACACGAAGCTGATGAACACCGTCACGGCGATCACCGCGCGGCTCCACGGGTAGCTTTCCAGCAGGTGGTAGATGGCCATGGACGGTTCGTTCACCGCCACCGTGGCGAGGTCGCTGGTGCCGTTGAAGGCCTGCTCCAGGGCACTGTTGCCGAAGATCGACATCCACGCCAGGGTGAAGCCCAGGGGAATGAACAGCACGCCGAAGACGAATTCGCGGATCGTCCGACCGCGGGAAATCCGCGCGATGAACAGCCCGACGAAGGGCGCCCAGGCGATCCACCAGGCCCAGTAGAACACCGTCCAGTCGCCCAGCCAGCGGGTGCCGCCGTCGTAGGCGTAGAGGTCGAAGCTCTTGGTCGGCAGCGCGCCCAGGTAGTCGCCGAGGTTCTGCACCAGCATGTTCAGCAGGTGCTGGGTGGGCCCGGCGAAGAGCACGAACAGCAGCAGCGAGCAGGCCAGCAGCATGTTGACGTCGGACATCACCCGCACGCCCTTCTCCACGCCGCTGACGGCGACGATCACGGCGGCACCCATCATCAGCACGATCAGCGCCACCTGCACCCACTGGTCGTGGGGGATGCCGAACAGGTAGTCCAGGCCGGCATTGAGGTGCAGCACGCCGAAGCCCATGTCGGCGCCCAGGCCGAACACCGTGGCGATGATGCCGAAGGCGTCCACGGTGTAGCCGATGGGGCCGTTGATGCGCTTGCCGATCAGCGGGTACAGCGCCGAACGCAGGGCCAGCGGCAGGTTGTGGCGGTAGGCGAAGTAGGCCAGGGCCATGGCCACCAGGGCGAACACGCCCCAGCCGTGCAGGCCCCAGTGCAGGAACAGCAGCTGCATGGCCTGGCGCGCGGCTTCGCTGCCGCCGGCCTCGCCCTTGGGCGGCTGGGCGAAGTGGGTCAGCGGCTCCGACACGCAGAAGAAGAACAGGGTGATGCTGATGCCGGCGGCGAACAGCATGCCGGCCCAGGACAGGTAGCTGAACTCGGGCTCGTCGTGGTCGGCACCGAGCTTGATCCGGCCATAGCCGGACAGCGCGGTGACCACCACGAAGACCAGGTACAGCGTCATCGCCAGCAGGTAGTACCAGCCGACGCTGCCGGAGGCCCAGGCCTGGGTGCGGGCGAGCCATTCACCGGCCTGTTCGGCGAACAGGGTGGCAGCCAGGCCGAAGATGAGGACAAAGGCCGCCGAGCCGATCAGCACCGGGGCGTTCATGCGCAGGGATGGGGTGGAAGCTGGGGTCGAGGTGGTCACAGGGTTCCCCCTGTGTGGGTGGTCGAGGGTGTCGGCAAGCGGCATCTCCTTTAACGCGGATTCGGGCATTCGGGTGAGAGTGCGGGAGCGGGTGCGGGGTTCCTTTTAAATTGATCGGGCGTTCAATATAAACACGCTAAAGCGCGCCAACGCCAATGGCGGCGCGCTCTACAGCCATTTCAGACAAGGCATCAGGCCGGGTGGTACGGGGGCTGCGACGCTTCGTCGGAAAGCGCAGCGGGGCGGGCCGGGCGAGCGCCCGGCCGCGAGCGTCAGCCGTGCAGTTCGCTGCGCAACTGGTGGATGCGGGCGTCCTTTTCGGACCACAGGCGGGTCACCCAGTCCTGCAGGTACTGGCGGAACACCGGGTCGTTCTCGTAGTCGCCCTGCCACAGGGACGGGTCAAGGTCGCGGGTCTGGATATCGACGATCACCCACGGCACCTGGCCCGACACCAGCGCCCAGAAGCCCGGCACCTGCTGGCCGGGGTAGATCAGCGTGACGTCGAGGATCGCATCCAGTTGCTCACCCAGGGTCGCCAGCACGAAGGCCACGCCGCCCGCCTTGGGTTTGAGCAGGTAGCGAAAAGGGGAGCCCTGCTGGGCCTGCTTGGCGGGGGTGAAGCGGGTGCCCTCCAGGTAGTTCACCACGGTGACCGGCAGGCGCTTGAACTTCTCGCAGGCGGCCTTGGTGATCTCCAGGTCCTTGCCCTTCATTTCCGGGTGTTTCGCCAGGAAGGCCTTGGAGTAACGCTTCATGAAGGGGTAGTCCAGCGCCCAGAACGCCAGGCCGATGAAGGGCACCCAGATCAGCTCCTGCTTGAGGAAGAACTTGAAGTAGGGCGCCTTGCGGTTGAAGGCCTGCACCAGCGCGGGGATGTCCACCCAGGACTGGTGGTTGGACACCACCAGGTAAGAGGTGTCGTTGCGCAGGCCGTCGCCGCCGCGGATGTCCCAGCGGGTGGGGGTGAGCAGGGCGAAGATGCGCTTGCAGTTCTCCGCCCAGGCCTCGGCGATGCCCATCACCGCGCGGGAGCAGGCGTCCTTGAGTGCCTGGCCGGGGAGCACCAGCTTGAGCAGGGCGATCAGCAGCATCGGGCCGATCAGGGCCAGGGTGTTGATCAGCACGAGGAGGATGGTGGTGATACCGGTCAGCAGCGCCCTCATGGGTCCTTGGCTCCTTGGCCTGTGGATGGCGTTGCCATGATACGCAGGCGTGAACGGCTGCCAAGACACTCGTCGCCTTCCTCGGCTAAAGTCAGGCACAGCGGCTGTCCAGGCCACTGGCCATGAGGCATCATCGCCCTCGGTCCAGTTTTCCCGTGTGTTTCCATCGGTGTCCATCGTGTTGAAGAAGATCGCTGTGTCGGACCTGCGTCCGGGCATGTACGTTCAGGAACTCTGCGGCTCATGGATGGACCACCCCTTCTGGAAGAGCAGCTTTCTGCTGAAGTCGCAGAAGGACCTGGCGCGCATTCTCGACAGCGCCGTCACCGAAGTCTGGATCGACACCGCCAAGGGTCTCGACCTGTCCCCTGAGCAGGCCGCTGCCCAGGTCACGGCCGAACAGGCCAACGAGGAAGCCGACGCCCAGTTGCTGGCTGCCAACCACCCCGACAGCACTGCCGTGCGCCCCGTCAGCCTGGAAGACGAGGTGGCCCGGGCCGTGGCGCTGTGCGAGCGCTCCCGCGCCGCCGTCATGGACATGTTCAAGGACGCCCGGCTCGGCCAGGTGGTGGAGCTGAGCCAGGCCGACGGGCTGGTGGAGGAAATCTCCGCCTCGGTGCTGCGCCACCCCAACGCCCTCATCAGCCTCGCGCGGCTGAAGAACTCCGACGAATACACCTACATGCACTCGGTGGCCGTCTGCGCCCTGATGATCGCCCTGGCCCGCCAGCTCGGCCTGCCCGAGCCTCAGGTGCGCGAGGCCGGGCTCGCCGGGCTGCTCCACGACATCGGCAAGATGGCCGTGCCCAACGCCGTGCTGAACAAGCCCGGCAAGCTCACCGACAGCGAGTTCGCCACCATGCGCGGCCACCCCATGGCCGGCGCGCGCATCCTGCTGGAGAGCCACCAGGTCAGCGCGCTGGTGCTGGACGTGTGCCTGCACCACCACGAGAAGTTCGACGGCAGCGGCTACCCCCATCACCTGGCTGGCGAGCAGATCAGCCTGCTGGCGCGGATGGGCGCGGTGTGCGACGTGTACGACGCCATCACCTCCGACCGCCCCTACAAGAAGGGCTGGGACCCGGCCGAGTCCCTGCACAAGATGGCCGAGTGGACCAAGGGTCACTTCGACCCCAAGGTCTTCCAGGCCTTCGTCAAATGCGTCGGCATCTACCCCACCGGCTCCCTGGTGCGCCTGGAGAGCGGGCGCCTCGGCGTGGTGCTGGAGCAGGGCAGCGGCTCCCTGCTGATGCCCAAAGTGCGGGTGTTCTTCTCCGCCCGCTCCAGGGTGCCGATCCCCCAGGAGGTGATCGACCTTGCCACCATGCAGGGCCGCGACCGCATCGTCGCCCGCGAATCCCCCGAGGACTGGGGCTTCCGCAACCTCGAGGAACTCTGGGGCGGGGTACGCCTGAAGAAATTGGGCGGGTAGACTGCAGCCCCGCTGCCGAACCAAAGGCCCGTCGCGCCGGTCCCAGAACCTGCCGGCGCATGTGCCCCGTCGACAGATCCGCCCACCGCGCGCCACGCCGAGGAGACCGATTTGAAACCCTTGCTCGCCCTGCTGACCCTGCTCGCCCTGCCGGTATTCGCTGCCCAAGAGCCCGACCTCTACGGCCGCTACGAATACATCCGCCTGCCCGAGATCGGCCAGACCCTCAAGGCCAAGATGGACACCGGCGCCCTTACCGCCTCCCTCTCGGCCAAGGACATCGAGCGCTTCAAGCGCGACGGCGAGGAGTGGGTGCGCTTCCGCCTGGCCACCAAGGACGCCGACGACACCCTCTACGAGCACCGCCTGGCGCGCATCAGCAAGATCAAGACCCGTGCCGAGGAAGCTGGCGACGAAGAGGATGACGAGCGCGAGAAGGCCGACCCGTCCAAGCGCCCAGTCATCGAGCTGGACATGTGCCTGGGTGACACCCAGCGTACCGTCGAGGTCAACCTCACCGACCGCAGCAGCTTCAACTACCCCCTGCTGATCGGCGCCAAGGCGCTGCGCGAGTTCCGCGCTGCCATCTACCCCGGTCGCAAGTACACCGCCGGCAAGCCGCAGTGCTGAACCGTCGGCCCGGGCGGGATTGACGCCGCCCCGGCCCGGCGGCACCCTGCCGGCTTTCCAGCCGCCTCGCACGGACGCCATGCCCAGCATCCTCATCGTCGAAGACGAAGCCGCCATCGCCGACACCCTCGTCTACGCCCTGCAATCCGAAGGCTTCACCGTCACCTGGCTCAGCCTGGCGGGCGAGGCCCTGGAGCGCCTGGCCCACGAGCCCTTCGACCTGGTCATCCTTGACGTCGGCCTGCCCGACATCAGTGGCTTCGAGGCCTGCCGCCGGCTGCGGCGCTTTTCCGAAGTGCCGGTGATCTTCCTCACCGCCCGCGATGCCGAGATCGACCGCGTGGTGGGCCTGGAGATCGGCGCCGACGACTACGTGGTCAAGCCCTTCAGCCCCCGCGAAGTGGCCGCCCGGGTCCGCGCCATCCTCAAGCGCATGACCCCCCGCGAGCCCGCCCCGGTCGCCCCCGCATCCCCTGCCGGCGACGGCCCCTTCCAGGTGGACCTGGAGCGCTTCCGCATCCACTACCACGGCCAGTTGCTGGCCCTGACCCGCCACGAATTCCGCCTGCTGCAGCACCTGCTCGGCCAGCCGGAACGGGTGTTCAGCCGCGAGCAACTGCTCGACGCCCTCGGCGTGGCCAGCGACGCCGGCTACGAGCGCAGCATCGACAGCCACATCAAGAGCCTGCGCGCCAAGCTGCGCCAGGTCGCCGATGCCGAGCCGATCCAGACCCACCGCGGGCTCGGCTACAGCTACGACCCCCGCGCCTGAGCCCACCCGGGCCCCAAGGACCTGCCATGCCACTGGGCATCCGAATCTTCCTGGTCTACTTCCTCTTCGTCGGCCTGGCCGGCTACTTCGTGCTCAGCACCGTGATGGACGAGATCCGCCCCGGCGTGCGCCAGTCCACCGAGGAAACCCTGGTGGACACCGCCAACCTGCTGGCCGAGATCCTCCGTGACCCGGTGCGCGACGGCACCCTCACCCAGAGCAACCTGCCCGAGCTGCTCAAGGCCTACGGCAAGCGCCAACCCGGCGCCGAGATCTGGGGCGTGCGCAAGACCGAAGTCAACCACCGCATCTACGTCACCGACGGCACCGGCCGCGTGCTGCTGGATTCCACCGGCCGTGCCGTGGGCCAGGACTACTCCGGCTGGAACGACGTCCTGCTGACCCTGCGCGGCCAGTACGGTGCCCGCTCCACCCGAGAAGACCCGACCGACCCCGATTCCTCGGTGATGTACGTGGCAGCGCCGATCCGTGCCGATGGGCAGATCATAGGCGTGGTCTCGGTGGCCAAGCCCAACCGCTCGCTGCAGCCCTACATCTACCGCTCCCAGGTGCGCCTGGCCTGGCTCGGCGCCGGCCTCATCGTCCTCGGGCTGCTGATCGGCGGCCTGCTCTCCTGGTGGCTCAGCGGCTCCCTGCGGCGCCTGACCCGCTACGCCCAGGCCGTCAGCGAAGGGCAGCGGGCCGAACTGCCCAGCCTCAGCGGTGGCGAACTGACCAAGCTGGCCCGCGCCGTGGAGCGCATGCGCACCGAACTGGAGGGCAAGGCCTACGTCGAGCGCTACGTGCACACCCTGACCCATGAACTGAAGAGCCCCCTGGCAGCCATCCGGGGCGCCGCCGAACTGCTGGAGGGCGACATGCCCGCCGAGCAACGGCAACGCTTCGTCGCCAACATCGCCGGCGAGGGCGCGCGCCTGCAGCAACTGATCGAACGCCTGCTGTACCTGGCCCAGGTCGAGCAGCGCCAGGGCCTGGAAGAGCGCGTCAGCGTGCCGGTGGCGCCGATGGTGGATGAGCTGGTGCAGGCCCAGGCGGCGCGCATCGAATCCGCCGGCCTGCGCGTCGAAGACGCCATCGGCGACGACGTGGAGGTGAAGGGGGAGCGCTTCCTGCTGCGCCAGGCCCTGGCCAACCTGCTGGACAATGCCCTGGACTTCACGCCCCCCGGCGGCCTCATCCGCTTCGCTGCCGAGCGCGAGGGCAGCCACTGGACGCTGTGCCTGTTCAACCAGGGCGACGCCATCCCCGACTACGCCCTGGCCCGCCTCACCGAACGCTTCTACTCCCTGCCGCGCCCCGGCAGCGGGCGCAAGAGCACCGGCCTCGGCCTCAACTTCGTGCAGGAAGTGGCCAACCTGCACGGCGGCGCCCTGCGGGTGGAAAACCGCGACGGCGGCGTCGAAGTCCGCCTGCGGCTGCCCGCTGCCTGAACGCCTGCGCACCCTCCTGGTGCCGATCAGCGCCCCGTATCGACGCGACGCACCTCGTGCCAGGCCCCGGCCCCGTGTGGTGGGTCGATGGAACGCGACCCACCCTACAACCGCCCCCGTGCTCAACCCCGCGAGGGTGGGTGGCGCTTTTCCCATCCACCAACGGAGCTGGGGCGTAGCCCGGGCTTCAGCCCGGGAGGGGAGGGTTCTACTGGGACGCCGCTGGGTTCTTCGCGTACTTCGTCAGCACGCCCTGCCAGAACGCCGGGAAGCCCTCGCTGAAGCGGGTGAGCGCGGCTTTTTCGGCGCGGATTTTCGACTCGGCCACGGCGTCTTCGGTGGACCAGGTGCTGGCGCGCTGCTCCTCCTGCGCGGTGGCTTCGGTCGAGCCGTAGATGTAGCCGCTGCGTACATCCACCAGAATGCCGGCCACGGTGCTGGTGACATGGGCCTGGTGATTGGGCAGGAAGCCCAGCGACACCGCCGTCAGTGGGCCCAGCGGGGTGCTGTCGACATAGAAGCGGGTGTCCACGGTGTAGACCAGCAGCAGGTCCGAGCGCATGTGGGCGGCCGGGAGGCGCAGGTCCTTCAGGCTCTTCATGTCATCGGGGACCAGCAAGCGGCTCAGGGGAGCGACCTGGCTGATCTGCGGCTGCTCGGCGATGCGCGCGAGGTCCGCGTCGGATTCGATGTCGCGGGTCTGCACCACCTCGAATCCGTCCCGGTAGAGGCTGGCCACGCGGACGATGCTCAGTTGGGCCGGGAAGGGGCTGGCAGGTTTCTTGCTGAACAGCTCCTCGATGTCGGTGTCGTCGATGCCGGCCAGGGGAACGCCATGGCTGGGCGTGACATAGCTTTTGCTGGAGCAACCGCCGAGCATGAGCAACGACAGGACGGCGAAGGTGCAGAGGGTTTTGCGGGGCTGCATGGAATCTCCATTTCCGAAAGGCCAGGAGGGCCGAGTGCGGCGATTCTGTCGCTTCTTGCAGGTGCCCACAATTGACTATTCTCAGTTCGTCGCCGTGATGGAACGCCGTGCGCAAATAACGAAAGAAACCGGGAGCAGCCTATGAAGACCGTCGCCGAAATACTGCGGGGCAAAGCCCACACGACCCTCTACCGCGTGGACCCCACCACCACCGTGCTGGAAGCGGCCGAGCTGATGGCCGAGAAAGGCATCGGTGCCGTGCTGGTGATGGAGCGCGACGAACTGGTGGGCATCGTCACCGAGCGCGACTACGTGCGCCGGGTGGCCGCCAAGGACCGCTCCTCCTACGGCACCGAGGTGCAGGAAGTCATGACCTCCAACCTCTACGTGGTCGGTCCGAAGGACAGCAACCAGTTCTGCATGCAACTGATGACCGAGAAGAACCTGCGCCACTTGCCGGTGCTGGACGAAGGCAAGGTGATCGGCCTGCTGTCGATCCGCGACCTGGTGCGCGACATCACCGCCGAGCAGGAAAGCCTGATCCAGCACCTGGAGCAGTACATTCGCGGCGCGTGCTGATCGCCCGGCCCCGTCTCCCGTAGGGTGGGCTTCAGCCCACCGTCAGCCATCGTTCCGCTCAGGGTGATCGGCCGGCAGGATCGCGCCGCGATCCCGGCTCTTCACCCAATTCCCACACAAACTCCACATTCCCCCCATAGCCCCACCCCAGGCGCGCTCCAGACTTTCCCCATCGAACACACGAGGAGAGTCCGAGATGACCCGAACCCTGGGCTTCAAGCTGGGCGCCATCGCCCTGCTGATCCTGCTGCTGCTGATCCCGCTGCTGATGATCGACGGCCTGATCGACGAGCGTCAGATGGCCCGCGACAGCGTGCAGGCCAACATCGCGCAGAGTTCCAGCTACGCCCAGCAGGTGACCGGCCCGCTGCTGGTGGTGCCGTTCCGCCGCACCGTGCGCGAGTGGAAGACCCACGAGAAGACCGGTCAGCGCTACCTGGACGAGCGTGAGCAGCGCGGCCGGCTGTTCTTCCTGCCCGAGCGCTTCCACCTGCAGGGTGACGTCGACACCCAGTTGCTGACCCGTGGCATCTACCAGGCCCGCCTGTACAAGAGCGACAGCCGCATCAGTGGTGAATTCGCCGTGCCGGCGCATTTCGGCATCGAGGAAGGGCTGGAGGACTACCAGTTCGAGACCCCGTTCCTGGCGGTGGGCATCAGCGACATCCGTGGCATCAACAACGCCCTCAAGCTGGAACTGAACGGCCGCAGCCTGGACTTCCAGCCCGGCAGCGGTGACCCGATCCTGGCCAGCGGCGTGCATGTACCGCTGCCCCACCTGGCCAGCGGCGAGGCCCAGACCCTCAGCTACGGCTTCACCCTCAACCTGCAGGGCACCGGATCGCTGCACATCACCCCGGTGGGGCGTGACAGCCAGGTGGAGCTGAAGTCGCCCTGGCCGCACCCCAGCTTCGTCGGCGAGTTCCTCCCCGCCGAGCGCGAAGTGCGCGAGGACGGCTTCACCGCCCGCTGGCAGACCAGCTTCTTCGCCACCGACCTGCAGCAGGCCCTGGCCGACTGCGCCTATGACGACCGTTGCCAGGCCTTCAACAGCCGGGTGTTCGGGGTCAGCTTCGTCGACCCGGTGGACCAGTACCTGAAGAGCGACCGCGCCATCAAGTACGCCCTGCTGTTCATCTGCCTGACCTTCGCCGGCTTCTTCCTGGTGGAGGTGCTCAAGCGCATCAACGTCCACCCGGTGCAGTACGGCCTGGTGGGCCTGGCCCTGGCGTTCTTCTACCTGCTGCTGCTGTCGCTCTCCGAGCACCTGGCGTTCGGCCTGGCCTATGCGCTGTCCGCCTCGGCCTGCGTGCTGCTGGTGGGCATCTACGTCAGCAGCGTGCTGCACAGTTGGGTGCGCGGTGGCGGCTTCACCGCCGGCCTCGCCGCGCTGTACGGGATGCTCTACGGCCTGCTCAGCGCCGAGGACTACGCCCTGCTGATGGGCTCGCTGCTGGTGTTCGGCCTGCTGGCCTGCGTGATGGTGCTGACCCGCAAGCTCGACTGGTACGCCGTTGGCCGCCCCGTCGCTCCGTCCCAAACCCCGATCCAGGCCTGAGCCCAGGCGATCCCCGACCCCCGGCGTGGCACCCGCCGCGCCGCCTACTGAAGGAAGACCCACCATGCGCGCACTGTTCCAGTTCTCCGCCTGCTTCGCCCTCGGGCTGGTGATCTCGGTGTTCATCCTCGGCGGCCTGATGTTCGCCAACGGCTTCGGCGTCATCGAGATCTGGCTGCTGACCGGCAAGCCCCTGGCCAGCCTGGCCCTCACCGTCATCCCGGACGGCTTCTGGCACGCCCTCACCGGCGTGATGGAGGCCCGCACCAACCCCACCGTCAACTCCTTCCTGCAGATGTGCGCGGCGCTGGCCCAGGTCGCACTGGTGCTGGGCTACGGGCTGTTCCGCCTCTGGTACCGCCGCGATGACGACGAAGAGGAGGCCTGCGATGGGACCGCTCACTGAGGAACGCCGACAGGCCCGACTGCTCGCCGCACGCATCGCCCTGCATTTCCCCGGCTACCAGGTGGCCCCGGAAGGTGTGACTGGCGTGCGGCAGCCGGCCCGGCGGCAAGGGGGCGATCTACGGCCCCAGCCGGGCAGGTGACGGTGCGATGTGTCGGGATTGTAGGGAATCGGTATCAGATGGCTATCAATATCAAATGCAAATAAATATCATCTGCGCCCTTTTCCTACGATCCGGACGCCGATCATGCACCACCCCGCCCATCCCCTCGCCCTTTCCCGACTCGCACTGGGCCTGGCCGCCACCCTGATGGCACCGCTGGCCCTGGCAGCCGGCGCTTCCACCGACCTGCCGGCCATCGAAGTGGAGGGCAAGGGCAGCCAGGACACCCGCACCCGCGAGGTCTCCACCGCCACCCGCACCGCCACGCCGGTACGCTACGTGCCCCAGGCCATCGACTCGGTACGCACCCAGGACGCCCTCAACTACGGCGCCACCCGCATCGGCCAGGTGCTCAGCGGCCTGCCCAACGTCAGTGACGCCAGCGATACCCGCTTCGACGGCCTGCGCATCCGCGGCTTCGACGCCAGCAACGACTTCTACCTCGATGGCCTGCGCGACGACAGCCAGTACACCCGCGACCTGCACAACATCGAGCGCATCGACGTGCTCAAGGGGCCGGCCGCCGTGCTCTACGGGCGTGGCAGCCAGGGTGGCCTGGTCAACCGCATCAGCAAGCAGCCCCAGGCCGGCCTCGGCTCCTCCATCGAGGCGCAACTGGGCAGCCAGGACTACCGCAGCCTGTACGCCGACCTCAGCGCCGATGCCAGCGACGACATCGCCCTGCGCCTGAACCTCGGCGAGCAGGACGCCAACAGCTTCCGCAAGGGCATCGACTCCAGCCGGCAACTGTTCGCCCCGGCCATGAGCTGGCAGCTCAGCCCCGACCTCAACTGGCTGGTGCAGTACGAGTACAGCCGCCACAACCGCACCCCGGACCGGGGCATCCCCGGCCTCAACGGCCGCCCCGCCGACGTCGGCCGCGACACCACCTACGGTGACCCGCAGCGCGACTACATCGACGACAAGGCCCAGTCCCTGCGCTCGCGCCTGACCTACGACCTCAGCCCCGACTGGCAACTGCGCCAGACCCTCGGGCTGTTCATGCTCGACAGCCGTTTCGACAACACCTACGTCACCCGCGTCGATGCTGCCGCCCGCACCGTCGGCCGCGCCCGCTGGCAGCAGGACCTGACCACCCGCAACCTGTTCAACAGCGTCGAGCTGGAAGGGCTGGTGATGACCGGCGACATCGAGCACCGCCTGCTCACCGGCGTCGAACTGGGCAGCCAGCAGCGCAACCCGAAGCTCTACACCAACGCCACCGGCGCGGCCAACGCCGTGCCGGCCCTCAGCATCTTCGACCCCGACACCGGCCGCCAGCACACCGGCCGCATGGTCGCCAGCAGCGATGCCCAGCACCACATCGACAGCCGCGCGCTCTACCTGCAGGACCAGGTGCGCCTGAACGAGCACTGGCAGGTGCTGCTCGGCCTGCGCTACGACCACTTCGAGGTGGACTCCGAAAACCGCCTCAATGGCCGCCGCGAACGCCGCGTGGACGACAGCTTCAGCCCCCGCGTCGGGGTGGTCTGGACGCCCGTGCCGGAGCACGCCTTCTACGCCTCGTTCAGCAAGAGCTACGCCCCGGTGGGCGGCGGGCTGATCGGCATCACCGCCGGCGCGGCGAGCAACACCAATACCCTCGACCCGGAACTGACCCGGCAGAAGGAAGTGGGGGTGAAGAGCGACTGGCTCGACGACCGCCTCAGCACCACCTTCGCGCTGTACGAGATCGAGCTGTACAACCGCCGCACCAGCGACCCGAACAACCCCGGCAACGTGCTGCTCTCCGGCCTGCAGCGCTCCCGGGGCGCCGAGCTGACCGCCACCGGGCGCCTGTATGGCAACTGGGTGATGCGCGGCGGCATCGGCCTGCAGGACGCCACCATCGTCAAGGACAACAACGGCTTCGAAGGCAAGCGCATCGGCAACGTCGCCAAGCGCAACGGCAGCCTGTTCATCGGCTGGCAGCCCGAGCAGGGCTTCTACGGCGAGACCGGCGTGACCCTGGTGGGCGACCGCTACGCCGACAACGCCAACACTGTGGTGCTGCCCGGCTACGGCCGCTGGGATGCCTTGCTGGGCTACCGGGTCGAGCACTGGGACCTGCGCGCCGCCCTCACCAACCTGACCGACAAGACCTACTACAGCACCGCCACCAGCGCCGCGCAGATCATGCCCGGCGACCCCCGTACCCTGATGACCACCCTGGCGTATCGCTTCTGATGCGCCCGGCCCTGATCTGGAATGCGCCGTTCCCGGACTGAAGTCCGGGCTACAGCAATCGCCGGGGCTGGGTGTAGGGACCGTTCGTGGTAACGCCGAGTGTCATAGGCGGGCCTTGAACGGCTCCCTTCCGAATCACCGCCATCCGGTCGCGGTTGGGCTCGGCGCCGAGGGTTCGCCTCCCGGCTCAGCGGCGCTGCAGGAAGGGGCGCAGGGCGAGGGCGACCGGGATGCCCAGGCCGATCCAGGCCAGGGCGTCCCAGATGCCATCGCCGAGCAGTGCGCCCACCAGGCCGATGGCACTCAGTGCGGCCAGCAGGGCGGGCACGGCGAAGATGCGCGTCAGGTTCATGCCGTGGCCTCCCGCCGGCGTGCCGGGGCGCGTCGGCGCACCCACCACAGGTAGAGCCCGCTGCCGAGCACGACGATGGTCAGCACGTCGAGGGCTGCCCAGAGCAGTTGCATGGGCCGGCCGCCGTAGTCGCCGAAGTGCAGCGGCTGGGACATGGCCAGGGCGTCCATGTACCAGGGGCGCTCGCCGACCGCCGTGACCTCCAGGGTGCGCGCATCGATCAGCACCGGGGTCCACAGGTGCGAGGTGAGGTGACTGCTGCCTTTCATGAACACCGCGTAGTGGTGCTCGCTGGAGAAGCGTGTGCCGGGGAAGGCGATGAAGTCCGCCGCCATGCCCGGCGTTGCCCGGCCGGCGATTTCCAGCAGGCGCGTGGCCGGGGCCCGCTCGGTGAGCGGCGGGGCGTCGTGGTAGGGCTCGACCATAGCGGCCAGGCTCTCATTGCGCCAGGCGGCGATCACCAGGTCGGCGCAGGCGCTGATCACCCCAGTGACGCCGACCACCAGGGCCCAGGTGAGGGTGACGATGCCGATCAGGTTGTGCAGGTCCAGCCAGCGGGTGCGGGGGGAACGGTCGCGGCGCACGGTGCCGAATTCCAGGCGGCGCATGAAGGGTGCATAGAGCACCACGCCGGAGACGATCGCGACCACGAACAACAGGCCCATGAAGGCCAGCAGCAGCTTGCCCGGCAGCCCGGCGAACAGGTCCACGTGCAGGCGCAGCATGGTCATCATGAAGCCGCCGTTGGCCGAGGGCATGGCCACCGGCTCGCCGCTGCGGGCGTCGAGCATGAAGGTGTGGGAAGCGTTGGGTTCGGTGCCGGCGGTGGCGGCGGTGATGGCTACCACGCCGTTGGGCTCGTCGTCTTCCCAGCCCAGGTACTGCACCACCTCGCCGGGGCGGTGGTCTTCGGCGGCCTGCACCAGTTGCTGCAGGTCGAGGCGCGGCGCATCGGCTGGCATCTCGCGCAGCACCGGGGCATCGCCCAGCAGGTGGTCGATCTCGTGGTGGAAGATCAGCGGCAGGCCGGTCAGTGCCAGGAGCAGCAGGAAGGCCGTGCAGATCAGGCTGCTCCAGGTGTGTACCTGGGACCAGCGGCGGAGGGTGGTGGTTTTCATGATCCGTCCAGAAGCCCAAGGCCACCCAGCGGGCGGCCTCGGTGGTGCGTGGCGTGCGGCGAGGGGCTCACCACCTGTAGGTGGCGCTGGCAACGACGCTGCGCTCGTCACCGTAGTAGCAGTAGTAGCCGTCGCAGGTGGAGAGGTAGTCCTTGTCCAGCAGGTTGGTGGCGTTGAGCGCCAGCGACGCGCCGTTCAGGCTGCTGTCCAGGCGACCGAGGTCGTAGTGCACGGCGGCATCGAACACGGTGTAGGACTTGGCGAAGCCGAGCTCGCTATTGGCCTGGTCGCCGAAGGTGTTGCCGGTGTAGCGGGCGCCGGCGGCGATGCCGAAGCCGTCGAGCACGCCGTTGTGCCAGGTGTAGTCGGCCCACAGCGAGGCCTGGCGGTTGGGCATCAATTGCAGGCGCTTGCCCTTGAACTCACCGTCCTGCACGTCGGATTTCGCCTGGGTGTAGGAGGCGATCAGCTTCAGGCTGTCGGTGACGTTGCCCACGGCTTCCAGCTCCAGGCCCTTGACCTTCACTTCGCCGTCCTGGCTGGTGACCGGCGTGCCGTTGATGCGGTTCGTGACCGAAACGTTCTGCTGGGTCAGGTCGTAGACGGCGGCGCTCAGCAGGATGTCGCTGCCCGGCGGCTGGTACTTCACGCCCAGCTCCCACTGCTTGCCTTCGGTCGGTTTGAACGAGTCGGTCGGTGAGGCCGTGGCGTTGCTGGTGGGCTGGAAGGATTCTGCGTACGACAAGTAGGGGGTGAAGCCGGAGTCGAACACATAGCTGAGGGCGGCGTTGCCGCTGAAGGCCCTGTCGCGCTCGGTGTTGGTGGCATCGCCCTGGTTGAGGAAGGTGGTGCCGGTGTGCACCCAGTCCTCGCGGCCGCCGAGGGTCAGGCGCCACTGGTCGAGGGCCATCTGGTCCTGGACGTAGAGGCCGGTCTGGTGGGACTTCTGGTTGTAGTCGTAGAACGCCAGGGAGCGCGGCGGGCGGACGATGGGCTGGCCGTGCACCGGGTTGTTGACGTTGATGTCCGGCGGGGCGTAGCCGTTGAAGGCGGTGCCGAAGACCGACATGTAGTCGGTTTCGATGCGCTGGTGGTCGAGGCCGAACAGCAGGGTGTGGTTGATTTCGCCGGTGGTGAAGTCGGCCTGGAAGTTGTTGTCCACCGCGAACTGGCTGATGGCCTCATCGGTGTTGGTGCTGTTGCGACCGACATTGCCATTGGCGTCGACCACATAGCCGGAACCGGCGAGCGATGGGATGTAGCTGTTGACGGTGACGGTCTGGAACGACAGCTCGGACTTGGTGTAGCGCAGGTTCTGGCGGAACTGCCAGACATCGTTGAAGCGATGCTCGAAGGCATAGCCCAGCGCGTAGTAGGTGCGGTCGTAGAAGTCGTAGTCCGGATCGCCCAGGTTCTTGTGGTGGGAGATCTTGCCGAAGGGCATGTCGATCTTGGTGCCCTGGATCGGCCTGAACTGGCTGGTGGTGCCGGTATCGTCGCGGGTGAACTGCGACAGCAGGGTGAGGCGGGTGTCGGGGTCGATGTTCCAGGTCAGGCTGGGGGCGAGGTTGTAGCGCTTGTTGTCGACATGGTCGATCTGCGTGCCGCTGTCGCGCACCACGCCGCTCAGGCCATAGAGGAACTGGCCCTGGTCGTCGATCTGGCCGGTGCTGGCGAAGTTGATCTGGCGATGGTTGTCACTGCCGTACTGCACCTCGATCTCATGGCGGGTCTCGGCGCTCGGGCGACGGCTGACCATGTCCAGCAGGCCGCCGGGAGGGGTCTGGCCACAGACCGATGAGGCCGGGCCGCGCAGCAGGGCCAGGCGGTCCAGGTTCCAGGTCTCCGGCTTTGGGTTGGCGTACACGCCGCGCGGCAGCGGCAGGCCATCGAGGAAGTGGGTCGGCTCGAAACCGCGCACGCGCATCCAGTCGTAGCGGGTGTCGCTGCCGAAGCTGCTGGAGACGATGCCCGGCATGTACTTCACCGCGTCGTCGAGGCTGTGCACGCTGCGGTCCTGCATCTGCTCGCGGGTGGCGACGGAGATCGAACGCGGAGCCTCGGCCAGGGCGGTGTCGGTCTTGGTGCCGGCGGCGGTGCGCTGGGCCAGGTAGCCGGTGGTGGGGCCCCAGGCGCTTTCGCTGGCAGCGGCGCCGTCGATGTTGGTGCTCGGCAGGACCATGGCGTCCTGCGGCAGCGCGGCCAGGCTGTAGCTGCTGCCGTTCTGCACCAGTTGCAGGCCACTGCCGTTCAGTGCGGCATTCAGTGCGTCGACCGGCGAGTACTCGCCCTGCACGGGCTGCGCCGTCTTGCCGGCGGTCAGGCTCGGATCGATGCTGAGGACGATGCCGGCCTCGCCGGCGATGCGGTTCAGGGTGCTGGCCAGAGGGGCGGCGGGCAGTTGGTATTGCTGGGTATCGGCGCTGGCGTAAGGCGCCAGGCTGCCCAGGAGGATGGCGCCTGCGAGCAGGCTGGGGCGGAAGGCAAACGTCATTGCGAGCGACTCCTGATAGGAAACAAGTCTCAATGACTCCTTGCCGAGCCAGGATGGAAAAGTGATAGGGGTTGTGGAAAAAATTCTCGCGCCGCACGGCGACCGCCCCGGGCTACGGGGGCGGGGGTGTCCGGTGGGCGGGTACCACGCGGGTCCACCAGTCGGTGTGCCGCTCGATGCGCACCGGCAGGCTGGGCGGCAGCGCGGCCAGGGCCTGGTCGGTTTCGCCGAGGGGGAAGCTGCCGCTGATGCGCAGGTCGGCCACCGCCGGGTCGACCCCGAGGTAGCCACGGCGGTATTGGCCGAGCTGCTCCAGCAGGTCCGCCAGGCGGACGTTGTCGACCACCAGCATGCCGCGGCTCCAGGCGTCGGCACCCACCGGGGCGGCCTCGCTGCGGCCCAGGGCGTCGGCCTGCATCAGCACCTGCTGGCCTTCGCCGATGATGCGTTCGTCTTCGGCCTGCACGGGGTGCGCGGCGACGGCGGAGCGCAGCACGACCAGGCGGGTGGCCTGGCCTTCGCGGCGCACCAGGAAGCGGGTGCCGAGGGCGCGCAGCTCGCCCTCTTCAGTGGCGACCACGAAGGGGCGCGGGTCGCCGTGGGCGGTTTCGACGAGGATCTCGCCGCTGCGCAGGTAGAGCCGGCGCTGGGGGCCGTCGAACTGGATGTCGAGGGCGCTGCGGCTGTTCAGGCGCACCTGGCTGTGGTCCGGCAGTTGCAGTTGGCGCTGTTCGCCACTTGCGGTCATTTCGTCGGCCAGCCAGTCCCCCAGCGGGCGGTGCTGCTGGGCGAGGAGCAGCCCGAGCACGCCGGCCAGGCACAGGCCGAGCACGCTGCCACTGCTGCGCAGGCGGCGGCGCGGGGCTTCCAGCAGGGCGTGGCGGGCGGGTGCGCTGCTGGCGGCGCCCAGGTGCGTATCCAGGCCGTTGAGCCGCGACCAGGCGAGGGCGTGCTCGGGGCTGGCGGCGTGCCAGAGGTTGAATTCGGCCCGTTCCTGGGCGCTGGCTTCGCCGGAGCCGAGGCACAGCTGCCAGTGGATGGCTTCGTCCAGCACGCGGGAGGACACCGGCGCCGGGTTCATTGCGGCGCTCCGTAGAGGGCGATGTAGCACTGGCGCAGGCCCTGGGCGAGGTATTGGCGCACGCGGGGCACGGAGACGCCCAGGCGGTTGTAGAGGAAGGCGGCGCGGGCCTTGGCCGAGAGGCTGCCGAGCAGGCGGTCGATCTCGCGCAGGGATTCGAGCATCAGCGCCTGTTCCTCCAGGCTTGGCTGGGTGGGTTCGGGCAGGTGTTCCAGGGCTTCCAGGTAGGCCCGCTCCAGGGCGCTGCGGCGGAAGTGGTCCACCAGCAGGCCACGGGCAATGGTGGTGAGCAGGGCGCGGGGTTCGCGCACCTGGCCGAGGTCGGGCTTGCCCAGCAGGCGGACGAAGGTGTCCTGGCTGAGGTCTTCGGCGCGGTGGTGGTTGTCCAGGCTGCGGCGCAGCCAGCCGAGCAGCCAGGCGCGGTGGTCGCGGTACAGGGCACCGGCCAGTTCCTGGTTTGTGGGGTCCACCGACGACACGGCCACCTCCGGCTGAGTGCGAATCATGAGCGAGAATGATTCGCAATTATGCCGATGGCGGCGAAGTGCCGCAATTGCAGGCCGTCGGCCGGTCAGAGGCCCGGTTGCTGCTGACGACGCTGCTGCCGGGCGAGGGCGGCGGACAGTGCGGCGGGGCTGTCCAGCCCCTGGCGGCGGGCGTGGGCGAAGAGGATCAGGGCCATCTCGGCGGTGGCCAGGGCGTCGGCGCTGGCGTGGTGGCGTTGCTGCACCTGCAGGCCGAAGTACTCGGCCCACTGGTCCAGCCCGCCGTTGCGGATGCCGGCGTCGGGGCAGAGCAGGGGGGCCAGTTCGGCGATGTCGAGGAACGGGTGGCGCAGGCGCAGGCCCAGGTCCTGGCGCAGGGCGCGGGCGAGCATGCGCTGGTCGAAGGGGGCGTGGAAGGCCAGCACCGGGCTGTCGCCCAGGTAGTCCATGAAGTCCAGCAGGGCTTCGGCTGGCGCCAGGCCGGCGGCGGAGACGCTGGGGGCGATGCCGTGGATGAGCACGGCGGGGGAGTTGCCGGCGTTCCGGTACAGGGTCGCTTCGAAGCCGCGCCCGAGGGGGATGGCGTCGGCTTCGATGCTCACCGCACCAATGGACAGCACCAGGTCGCGGCTCATGTCCAGGCCGCTGGTCTCCAGGTCGAGCACCACGAAGCGCTGCTCGGCCAGGGGCCGGTCGTCCAGCGCCTGGGGCGCAGGCAGGGCGTCGCGGCGCTGCTGCTGGTCGTCTGTCAGGGCCGGGCGCTGGCGCCGGGTGAACCAGGAGAAGGCATTCATAGCTGGTAGCGCAACGCCAGGCTGGCCTGCAGGCGCTGGGCCTGGCGGAAGGATTCGCGGAGGATGCGCCGGTCCAGGTGGTTGAGGCTGTCGGGGTTGAGGTGGTTGGACAGCGGGAGCCCCTGGCGGGCCTGTTGCTGGTGCTGCTGCATGCGGGTCTGCTGGATGAAGTGGTAGGCCTCTTCGAAGGCGGCGCCGTCCTGGGCGTCGATCACTTCGCGCTGCACCAACTGGCGCAGGCGTTCGAGGGTGTTGCCGCTCTCGATGCCGTTGGCCAGGGCCAGCAGGCGGGCGCCGTCGACGAAGGGGGTGAGGCCCTGGACCTTGAGGTCGAGGGTGTCTTTCTCGGCGCCCTTGCGGGCCACCACGAAGTCGCGGAAGCGCCCCACCGGCGGGCGCTGGCGCAGGGCGTTCTCGGCCATCATGCGCTGGAACAGGCTGTTGTCGGCGACCTGCGCGAGCATCTCGCGGCGCAGTTGGTCGCAGCCGTCGTGCTCGCCCCAGACAGCGCGCAGGTCGAAGTAGATGCTGGAGGCCAGGAGGTTCTCGGGGGTGGCCTCGCGGATGAAGCCGGTGAAGCGCCGGCGCCATTCGTTGCGCGACAGGCACAGCTCGGGGTTGCCGGCCATGATCCGCCCTTTGCACAGCTCGAAGCCGCAGGTGGCGAGGGCCTGGTTGATGCGTTCGGCCAGCGGCAGCAGGCGCCCGCGCAGCAGGGCGGCCTCGGCGTCGTCGGCGGCTTCGAAGAGGATGCCGTTGTCCTGGTCGGTGTGCAGGGTCTGTTCGCGGCGCCCTTCGCTGCCGAAGCAGAGCCAGGTGAAGGGCACGCCGGGGTCGCCCATTTCTTCCAGGGTCAGTTCGATCACCCGGCACACGGTGTGGTCGTTGAGCAGGGTGATGATGTGGGTGATCTGGGTGGAGCTGGCGCCGTGGGCGAGCATGCTGTCCACCAGGCGGCGGATGTCGGCGCGCAGGGCGGCGAGGGTCTCCACCCGGCCGGCGTGGCGGATGGTGCGGGCCAGGTGCACCAGGTCGACCCGCTGCAGGGAGAACAGGTCGCGCTCGGAGACCACGCCCTGCAGGTGACCGTCCTCCACCACGCAGACGTGGGCGATGTGGCGCTCGGTCATGGCGATGGCGGCGTCGAAGGCGCTGGCATCCGGCGGCAGGTGGAAGGGTTGCTGGGTCATCAGCTCGGCGATGGGCTGGTCGAGGTCGGCGCAGGCGTCGGCGATCACCCGGCGCAGGTCGCGCAGGGTGAAAATGCCCACCGGGCGTTCGTCGCCCTGGACGATGACGATGCTGCCCACCTGGCTTTCGTGCATCAGCCGCACCGCTTCGCGCAGCGGCATGTGCGGCGGGCAGGCCACCGGCTGGCGCACGGCCAGCTCCGCCAGGCGGGTGTCGAGGGAATACTGCGCGCCGAGGGTTTCCACCGCGCGCAGTTGGACCTGCTGGTTGACTTGGTCCAGCAGGCTGCTGACGCCGCGCAGGGCGAAGTCGCGGAAGGGGTTGGAGAGGGCGAACAGCTTGACGAAGCTCGCCTTGTCCAGCAGCAGGCAGAAGGTGTCTTCGCCGGCCAGGTGCTCGGTGCGGGTGGCCCGTTCGCCCAGCAGGGCGGCGAGGGGGAAGCACTCGCCGGTGGCGATCTCGAAGGTGGTTTCGGTGCCGCGCTTGGCCGAATGCGGGCGCTCGCCCACCACCCGGCCCTGCTTGACGATGTAGAAGTGCTCCACCGGCCCGTCGCCGGGCTTGATGATGGAGTCGCCGCGCGCATAGAAGCGCAGCAGGCAATGTTCCACCAGGAAGGCCAGGTGAGCGCTTTCCATCTGGTTGAAGGGTGGGAACTTCTGCAGAAACTCCATGGTGCCGTGGACGTTCTGCATCACCGCGAGCTTGCCCGCCTGCTCGAAGGCGTTGCCTGTCGTGCTCATGCCGTGCTTCCGCGTGTCTCTTGTTGTCCCGGCATGGTCGTGGCTGGGGGCCGGGGCTGCCCATTGGACGTAAGTATAGGAAGGGGCGGCGACCGTCCGGCGGGCCAAGGGAACTCCGGCTAAGCGGCGTTATCCCACCCTAGTTGGCCGTCCATGAGGTGGACGGGCCGGGAGTCGGGCACAGGTGACGCGATGAGTTACGGCGATCTGCTCAGTGAAGAAGAACTGCTCGCGCTGGACGAACTGGTGCGCGGTCCGCACCAGGCATCGGTGCTGCTGGTGGACGGCGACGATGCGCTGTATCCACGGCTGGCCGCTGCGCTGCAGGGGCTCGGCTTGCGCTGCCTGCACGCGCCCGGCCGTGCCGAAGCGCTGGAGCTGCTGGCCTCGCGTTCTTCCATCGGGCTGCTGGTGTGCGCTCTACACCTGCCGGACGGCAGCGGCCTGGAGCTGGTGCGCCAGGTGCGCCAGTCGGCCCGCGCCAGCCTGCCGGTGGTGGTGATGGCGGGCGATGCGACGGTGCAGGACGCGGTGGATGCCTTGCACCTGAAGGTGCTGGATTTCCTGCTGGGGCCGCCCGACCTGGCCCACCTGACCACCCTGGCGCGCAATGAGCTGGGGACGCCGCCGGAGCCGAAGGTTGTCCGGAGGCGGCCCAGGCCGAAAGAGGCGGCCGTCGAAACCTGCCTCGCCCTGAAGAGCGCCTGAGCCGAGCGGCCCAGGCGTTCTTCGTTCAGTGGTGGACGCTGTCCACTGCGATGGATTCCCCCGAAACCTCCACGAACGGCTGCCGGCGATCGGCGAGCGCGACGTGGATCAGTGCCGCCAGCCCGGCGCCGAAGAACCAGGAGAAGTGCGACAGGCTCTCGAAGGCCGGCAGCAGCGCGAGGACGATGGCGATCAGCGCCGAGGGGGCGAAGGCCGCCAGGGCCCGCAGGTTGATGCCGCGGTGGTAGTGGTAGGCCGCTTCGGGCGCCTCCGAGTACAGCTCCGGCAGGTTCACCCGGCCCCGGCGCACCAGGTAGTAGTCGGCGACGATGATGCCGTACAGCGGGCCGAGCAGGGCGCCCAGGCCGCCGAGGAAGTAGAGGATCACGCCGGGGCTGTTGTAGAGGTGCCAGGGCAGGATCACCACGGCGAGGGTGGCGGCCAGCAGGCCGGCGCGGCGGAAGTTCAGCACGCGCGGGGCCAGGTTGGTGAGCACGTAGGCCGGGGCGACGAAGTTGGCCATGATGTTCACCGCCACGGTGACGATCAGGAAGGCCAGGCAGCCGAGCACCAGCAGCCCGGTGTGGGGGATGGCGGCGACGATGTCGGTGGGGCTCTGGATCAGCGTGCCGTCAAGGCTGAACTGGGCCCCGGCGAGGACCACGGCGATCAGCCCGAACAGCAGCATGTTCACCGGCAGGCCCCAGAAGTTGCCCTGGCTGATGGTGCGGCGGTCCGGGCAGTTCCGCGAGAAGTCGCAGAAGTTGAGGATCATGGTGCCGTACAGGCTCACCCACAGCGCGGCGCCGCTGAACACCTTGAGCCACAGGCCGGCGCCTTCGGCCTGCTGGCCGGTGGACCAGCTGATGCGCAGCCCGGCGCGGACGTACATCCAGCTGGCCAGCGCAGCGACGGTGACCAGGATCACCGGCCCGGCGAAGGACTCGTAGCGCCGCACCATTTCCATGCCGTAGGCGAAGATCAGCAGCTGCACGCACCAGATGCCGAGGAAGGTCAGCCAGCCCAGGGTGGACAGGCCCAGCAGGCTGTCCTGGTCGTAGGCCCGCAGCTCCGGCGCCAGGGCGGTGAGCAGCACCCGCAGCACCACCGAGGCGAGGTAGGTCTGGATGCCGAACCAGGCGATGGCGATCACCGCACGGATCAGCGCCGGTAACTGGGCGCCGTGGATGCCGAAGGCGATGCGGCACATCACCGGGTAGGGCAGGCCGGTCTTCTGGCCCATGTAGCCGGAGAGGTTCATCAGGCCATAGATGAGCAGGGCACCGAGGGCGAAGGCGGCGAGGATCTGCGCGCCGCTCATGCCGAGGGCGAACAGGCCGATGGCGAAGGAGTAGTTGGCGATGTTGTGGACGTCGTTGGTCCACAGCGCGAAGAGGCTGTAGCGCCCCCAGCGGCGCCCCTCGGCCTTGGTGGGGGCGAGGTCGGCACTGTAGAGCCGGGGGCTGAGGGCGGCTTGCTGGGGTGAGGCGGCGGTGGGCGCGGTGGCGGCACCGGGTGCAGCGGCGACATGGGCGGGGGTTGGGTTCATGGTCGGCTCGGCCTGTATGCACGGTTTGTTTGAGTTGTGTGCAATTGCGAGTTCCATGCCACTTTCCGGGCGTTGGCGGTCATCTGAGCGCTGCGCGTGCTCTCACGCCAGGTGGGGCGAGGGCTGCCGGGAATGGATTGAATTTTCCTTACCGATCATTGACTTGCGGGTCAGATTTGACGTGCCAAGTCGCGGGGCGCTTTGGGTTTTTTGTACACAAAATTGTGCGCAGGCGTTACGACGTTCTGCGTGCCTTTATCGGCTGTGTGATCATCGCGCGGTTTGATCACGGGGAGGGTGGGTGATGAGTGACGAGCCGAGTTTCGTCTGGACCTGGTACGGGCAGGACGAGCACGCCTGGGTGCTGGCCAGCTGCAAGGTAATGCAATGCCTGGAGTTCCTCGTCCTGGAGGCGCCCGAGCAAGCAGTGCGGATCTGCGGGTGCCCCGGTTGCGAAACCTGGTCGGGCAAAGTGCTGCCCCTGCATGACTGGCTCGAGGCGTGTCCGGGGTCTCAGGTGCCGCAGTTCCGCGACGCACTGCAGAAGGTTTGGGCGCTTTGCAACGAACTGCCTGACGCTGCGCTGGCTTGCTATGAGCATGACATCTACCACTGCGAGGAATGGGAGGCCGTGCGTTTAGCAGCGCGGGCCGCTCTTGCAGCCGGGGGGTGGGAGAGCGTGCGCGAGCATATCGAGGACATCACGACGACCTGTAACCGTCGTCTGTTGCCCTGGGGTCATCGCCCAGCATAAAAAAACCGCCCCGGAGGGCGGTTTCTTCAACGCGGTGCGCCGTGCTTACAGCCCGTTCTTGGCCTTGTACTCGCGGCGACGGCGGTGCAGCACCGGCTCGGTGTAGCCGTTGGGCTGCCGGGTGCCTTCGACCACCAGTTCCAGGGCGGCCTGGAAGGCGACGTTGTCGTCGAAGTTCGGTGCCATCGGGCGGTAGAGCGGGTCGCTTGCGTTCTGGCGGTCCACCACGGCGGCCATGCGCTTGAGGCTTTCCTCGACCTGCTCGCGGGTGATCACGCCGTGGCGCAGCCAGTTGGCCAGCAGCTGGCTGGAGATGCGCAGGGTGGCGCGGTCTTCCATCAGGCCGACGTCGTTGATGTCCGGCACCTTGGAGCAGCCGACGCCCTGGTCGATCCAGCGGACCACGTAGCCGAGGATGCCCTGGGCGTTGTTGTCCACTTCGTTCTTGATCTCCTCGGCGGTCCAGTCGGTGCTGGGGGCCAGGGGGATGGTCAGGATGTCGTCCACGGAGGCCGGGGTGCGCTTGGCCAGCTCGGCCTGGCGGGCGAACACGTCGACCTTGTGGTAGTGCAGCGCGTGCAGGGTGGCGGCGGTGGGGGAGGGGACCCAGGCGGTGTTGGCGCCGGAGAGCGGGTGGCCGATCTTCTGTTCCACCATCGCGGCCATCAGGTCCGGCATGGCCCACATGCCCTTGCCGATCTGCGCGCGGCCTTGCAGGCCGGTGGCCAGGCCGACGTCGACGTTGTTGTTCTCGTAGGAGCCGATCCACTTCTCGCTCTTCATGGCGGCCTTGCGCACCATGGCGCCGGCTTCCATGGAGGTGTGGATTTCGTCACCGGTGCGGTCGAGGAAGCCGGTGTTGATGAACACCACGCGCTCGGCGGTGGCCTTGATGCAGGCCTTCAGGTTGACGGTGGTGCGGCGCTCCTCGTCCATAATGCCGACCTTGAGGGTGTTGCGCGGCATGCCCAGCACGTCTTCGACGCGGCTGAAGATCTCGGTGGCGAAGGCGACTTCCTCCGGACCGTGCATCTTCGGCTTGACGATGTAGACCGAGCCGGTGCGGGTGTTCTTGCGGCTGGTGTTGCCGTTGAGGTTGTGCAGGGCGATGAGGCTGGTGAACAGCGCGTCCTGGATGCCCTCGGGCACTTCGTTGCCGGCGGCGTCGAGGATGGCCGGGTTGGTCATCAGGTGGCCGACGTTGCGCACGAACAGCAGGCTGCGGCCGTGCAGGGTCAGCTCGGAACCGTCGGCCTTGGTGTAGACGCGGTCGGGGTTCATGGTGCGGGTGAAGGTCTGGCCGCCCTTGCTGACTTCCTCGGCGAGGTCGCCCTTCATCAGGCCCAGCCAGTTGCGGTAGACGACGGTCTTGTCGTCGGCGTCGACGGCGGCGACGGAGTCCTCGCAGTCCATGATGGTGGTCAGGGCGGCTTCCATCAGCACGTCCTTGACGCCAGCGGCATCGGTTTGGCCGATGGGGCTGGTGGGGTCGATCTGGATCTCGAAGTGCAGGCCGTTGTGCTTGAGCAGCACGGCGGCGGGCTTGGCAGCGTCACCCTGGAAGGCGATGAACTGCGCGGCGTTCTTCAGGCCGGTCTCGCTGCCGTTCTTCAGGCTCACGGCGAGCTGGCCGTTCTTGACGGTGTAGGCGGTGGCGTCGACGTGGGAGCCGGACTCCAGCGGCGCGGCTTCGTCGAGGAAGGCGCGGGCGTAGGCGATGACCAGGTCACCACGGACCTTGTTGTAGCCCTTGCCCTTCTCGGCGCCGTTGGCTTCGCTGATCACGTCGGTGCCGTAGAGCGCGTCGTACAGCGAGCCCCAGCGGGCGTTGGCGGCGTTCAGGGCGAAGCGGGCGTTCATCACCGGCACCACCAGCTGCGGGCCGGCCATGCGGGCGATTTCTTCGTCGACGTTCTGGGTGCTGGCCTGGAAGTCGGCCGGTTCGGGCAGCAGGTAGCCGATTTCCTGCAGGAAGGCCTTGTAGGCCACGGCGTCATGGGTCTGGCCGGCACGGGCCTGGTGCCAGGCGTCGATCTTGGCCTGCAGTTCGTCGCGTTTGGCGAGCAGGGCTTTGTTCTTCGGCGCCAGGTCGTTGATGACCTTCTCCGCACCGGCCCAGAACGCGTCGGCAGCGATGCCGGTTCCGGGGATGGCTTCGTTGTTCACGAAGTCGAACAGGACTTTGGCGACCTGCAGGCCACCGACTTGAACGCGCTCAGTCATTGCTTGCCTCACTCTGCTCAATATCCGCTCTGGACCGTGCCTGAAAGCTTGTAGTCCGAGCCGCGGCATACTACATGAACCCGTCACAAAAAACAGGGTCGGGCGTCGCTATGCGACCGAAAAACCACTTACGGTCACTGCGGGGCAAGAATGTTCTCAAAAAACCGATAGATTGTTCCAGATAAATCTTCAAATCGTACACGATCACGATTTTCGCGGCGCTGCGACCCGGCGTCGCAGCATCTGAAAGCGTCATCAGCCACTACCTTCAGCTCTTTTCTATACTGCCTTCACTACATAAAAAGGAGCCCCACCAATGACGGTACGCGCTGCGACCGCCGCTGACCTGGATGAGCTGAGCCAGTTATTCAGTGGCTACCTGGACTTCTACCGGGTGCCCCGCCCGTTGCAGGAGATCCGCCGCTTCCTCGGCGAGCGCCTGGAGCGCGGCGATTCGGTGATCTTCGTCGACCGCGACGAGTCGGGGGATGCCTTGGGATTCGTCCAGCTTTATCCCTTCATGTCCTCCCTGGCGTTGGCGCCGGCCTGGCTGCTCAGTGACCTGTTCGTCGCCCCGTCGGCGCGCCGCCTGGGGGTGGGCGAACGGCTGATGAACGCCGCCCGCGCCCATGGCGAGGCCACCGGCGCCTGCGGCCTGCAGCTGGAAACCGCGCGGACCAACCTGGCCGGGCAGGCGCTCTACGAGCGGCTCGGCTACGTGCGGGACGAGGTGTACCTGACCTACTGGCTGAGCCTGGATCGCCGCTGAGCGACCCCGCACCAAGGAGACTGACATGCACCATCTCGTACTCACCGTGATCGCCGCCGACCAGCCCGGGCTGGTGGAACGCATCGCCCAGTGCATCGCCACCCACGGCGGCAACTGGCTGGAAAGCCGCATGGCGCGGATGGCTGGGCAGTTCGCCGGCATCCTGCGGGTGGCCGTGCCCGCCGAGGGCCAGGGCAAGCTGGTGGCGGGCCTGCAGGGGCTGGAGGCGCAGGGCATCCGCGTGATGCTGGCGGACAGCGGCGCCGAGCCGGCCAGCGGCTGGCAGACCATCCACCTGGAGCTGGTGGGCAATGACCGACCCGGCATCGTCCGCGACATCACCCACCTGCTGTCCCGCCACGGGGTCAACCTGGAGCAGTTGCAGACCGAGGTGGTGCCGGCGCCCATGAGCAGTGAGCCGTTGTTCCGCGCCGAGGCCACCCTGGCCGTGCCCTTGGCACTGTCGCTGGATGATCTGCAGGCGCAGTTGGAAACCCTGGCCGACGACCTGATGGTGGAACTGACGCTCAACGCCGACGGCTGAGGCTTACCCACGGAAAACCGGGGCAAGCCTGTGGACAAGTTGGGGATGCCCCGCTGCAAGCCTTGCCGGGCGAGGGATACAGGCGACTGGACGGAAACTGATCAGCTCGCCAGGCTTGTGCACATCCGCCGTGGACGGGGCTGTGGATAAGCTTGGGATCGACGGCTGCAGCCCCCGCCAGCAGAGGCTCGCAGCCCGTCGTTCACTCATTGCTCAACCCTGGTTGCGACGCAGGGTCATCCAGGCATCGACGCTGTAGATCGCCAGGCCGGCCCAGATGCAGCAGAAGGCCACCAGCTTGTTCGGGTCGAAGTGCTCGCCGAACAGGAAGATCGCCTGCAGCATCACCAGGGTCGGCGCCAGGTACTGCAGGAAGCCCAGGGTGGTGTACGGCAGGTGGCGGGCGGCGGCGTTGAAGCACACCAGCGGCACCAGGGTCACCGGGCCGGCGGCCACCAGCCAGAGGGCCTGCGGGTCGCTCCAGAACCCCGCCTGGCCGGTGCTGGCCTCCGGGTGCAGCAAGAGCCAGCCCAGGGCCAGCGGCAGCAGCAGCCAGGTCTCCACCACCAGGCCCGGCAGCGCAGCCACCGGGGCCTGCTTACGGATCAGCCCATAGAAACCGAAGGTCAGGGCCAGGGTCAGCGACACCCAGGGCAACGCGCCCACCTGCCAGATCTGCTGGGCCACGCCCACGGCCGCCAGGCCCACTGCCAGCCACTGCAGGCGGCGCAGGCGTTCGCCAAGGAGGAGCATGCCCAACAGCACGTTCACCAGCGGGTTGATGTAGTAGCCCAGGCTGGCTTCCAGCATCCGGCCGTTGTTCACCGCCCACACGTAGACCAGCCAGTTACTGGCGATCAGCAACCCGCTGGCGCCGAGGATGGCGAAGCGACGCGGGTTTTCGCGCAGTTCCCGCCACCAGCCCGGGTGCTTCCAGACCGCCAGCAGCACCGCGCCGAACAGGGCGGACCAGATGGCCCGGTGGGTGATGATCTCCAGTGCGGGGATGTGCTCGAGCAGTTTGAAGTACAGCGGGAAGAGTCCCCAGATGACATAGGCAGTCAGGCCCAGGGCATAGCCCCGGCGGGGATTGGCGGTGGCCATCAGGCGTCCTTGGTCGGGCAGGTTGAGGGAGGCGCGCCATTTTAGGGCGCGCGCCGGCGCTTGTCTGTGACGTTGCGGTGAGCACGGGGTTCCGCAGTGCCGTGGGAGGACGGTCGCGGCAATGCCGCCCGGCGGCTGGCACACTGCACGCCGGTTTCCCAAGGAGTGCGCCATGACCGTCGTCGAACGCTACCTGCAAGGCCTGGAGCAGGCCCTGCCCCCCGAGTCCCGTCAGCGCCTGGGCCAGGCGCTGGGGGCCACGCCGGCCCAGATGGAGGCCCTGCGCGCGGCTTATCCCCAGGTGTCCGGCAGCCTGCTGGCGCTGCTCCGGCGGATCAACGGCACCTACTGGCAGGGCCATGGCGGGGTGATGCTGCAGGAGCTGATCCTCGGCTCGGACGTGTTCGAGTACCCCTATTACCTGCTCTCGGTGGAGCAGATGCTCGCCGAGCGTCGCCGTACCGACAGCATCCTCCAGGTCTACGACGGCTACCTGGACGAGTTTCCGGAGCTGATCGGCGCCGGCATCGACCCGGCGCTGCCGATGGATCGCCGCCTGTGCTTTTCCCACTGCGTGAACAACGGCGGCACCTCGTTGCTGTACCTGGACTTCGACCCGGCGCCGGGCGGCACGGTGGGGCAGGTCGTGCGCTTCCTGCACGACCCCGATTCCTACGCGGTGATCGCGCCGAGTTTCGAGCGCTACCTCGAACAGTTGATGGAGGACGGCTACGCCTTCGTCTTCGACGAGGACGAGTGAGTTCCCTCAGAACAGCCTGAGCGGCTCCTCGTCCAGGGCCGCCAGTTGCTCGCGCAGGGTGAGCACCTGGTCGCCCCAGTAGCGTTCGCTGCCGAACCAGGAGAAGTGCATGGGGAAGGCCGGGTCGTCCCAGCGGCGGGCGATCCAGGCGCTGTGGTGCATCAGGCGCAGGGCCCGCAGGCCTTCGATCAGCGGCAGTTCGCGGCGGTCGAAGTCGTGGAATTCCTGGTAGCCGTCCATCAGCTCGGAGAGCTGCCCCAGCCGCTCCTGGCGTTCGCCGGCCAGCATCATCCACAGGTCCTGCACGGCGGGGCCCATGCGGCAGTCGTCGAGGTCGACGACGTGGAACACCTCGTCGCGGCACAGCAGGTTACCCGGGTGGCAGTCGCCATGCAGGCGGATGGGGGTGTAGCGCACCTCGGCGAACAGCTTGTCGAGGCGCTTCAGCAGGTCGCGGGCCACTGATTCGTAGGCCGGCAGCAAGCCCTTGGGGATGAAGCCACCTTCCAGCAGTGTCTCCAGCGAGGTGTGGCCGAAGTTGTCCACAGCCAGTTGCTCGCGGTGCTGGAACGGCCGGGTCGCGCCCACGGCATGCAGGCGGCCGAGCAACTGGCCGAGGCGATAGAGCTGGTCGAGATTGCCTGGCTCCGGGGCACGGCCGCCGCGACGGGGGAACAGGGCGAAGCGGAAGCCGGCGTGCTCGAACAGCGTTTCGCCTTCGCAGCGCAGGGGCGCCACCACCGGCACTTCGTGTTCCTCCAGCTCCAGGGTGAAGGCGTGCTCCTCGCGAATTGCTGCGTCGGTCCAGCGCTCGGGCCGGTAGAACTTGGCGATGAGCGGCGCGCTGTCCTCGATCCCCACCTGGTACACGCGGTTCTCGTAGCTGTTCAGCGCCAGCACCCGGGCATCGCTGAGGTAGCCCAGGCTCTCCACGGCATCCAGGACCAGGTCGGGGGTGAGGGCGTCGAAGGGATGGGACATGGGGCGGCTCCAGCGGATGGGCGCACAGTCTAGCGGGTCGCGCACCGGCCTGCCGAAACAGCCGGGCTAGAGTGCCGTGCCCAGCAGCACCTGGCCGGGGTCGAACAGCACCCGTGCCAGATGGCCGGGCTGCAGGTCGTCGTCGGCGAGGCGGGCCGGCTCGGCCAGGGCGCAGAGGGTCTGGCCGTTGCCCAGGGCGATGCGCACCTCGCTGGGACCTTCCGGGTCGGGGACGATGGCCTCGATCCGGCCCTCCAGGGCGTTCAGGTGGGCATCCACGGGCGCATGCAGCGGGCGCACCTCCAGCCAGCCGGCCTTCATCAGCGCGACCACGCCGACACCCAGGGCCAGCTCCAGCTTCTCGGTGCTGTCGTGGGTGATCTGCGCCTTCAGCCGGGCGCCGCCGGGCAGCTCCATTTCCACCAGGTCGTTGCGGCCGTGGGCCTGCAGGCCGATCACCTTGCCGCTGAGCTGGTTGCGGGCGCTGGTGCGCAGCATCAGGCGGCCCAGGCGCTCCAGGTCCTGTTCGTGCTCGGCGCTTTCCACCAGGCGTGCCTGCAGGCTTTCCAGGCGCTTGAACAGTGCCAGCAGACGCTCACCCTCGGCGGACAGGCGCGCGCCGCCGCCGCCCTTGCCCCCCACACTGCGCTCCACCAGCGGCTTTTCGGCGAGGTTGTTGAGCTCGTCGACGGCATCCCAGGCAGCCTTGTAGCTGAGGCCGGCTGCCTTGGCGGCGCGGGTGATGGAGCCCTGGATGGCGATCTGCTCCAGCAGCGCCATACGTTGGGGGCGGCGGGTCAGTTGCTGGGTGAGGGGGATGAACTGGCTCATGGTGGTCGGGGCCCGATGAACATGGCGCGCAGGCTGAGTGAGCAGGGCACGGTCGTCAAGCGCCTGTCAGGGCACGCTGCCCGGCTTGGGGGTGCGGGCCAGGCAGTAGACGTCCACCCGAGCGGCGCCGGCGCGCTTGAGCAGGCGGGCGAGGGCGTGGGCGGTGGTGCCGGTGGTCAGCACGTCGTCCACCAGGGCCAGGTGCAGACCGGCGGGGCGCGCGTGGGGGGCCAGGGTGAAGGCCCGGCGCAGGTTGCGCCGCCGGGTGGCGGCATCCAGCCCTTGCTGGGCCGGTGTGTCCAGGGTACGTAGCAGCCAGCCGGCCTCCACCTTCAGGCGCAGCGAGCGGCCGAGCCAGTCGGCGAGCATCTGCGCCTGGTTGAAGCCCCGCGCCCGCTGGCGTGCCCGTGCCAGGGGCACCGGCAGCAGCAGGTCCGGCAGCGGTTGCCGGGTGTGCCGCAGGTGGTCGGCGAACAGCTCCGCCAGCAGGCGCCCGGCAGGCCAGTCGGCACGGTGCTTGAAACGGGTGACCAGAGCGTCGAGGGGGAAGCCGTAGCGCCAGGGCATGCAGGCGCTGTCGAAGGCCGGTGGCCGCCGTTGGCATTCGCCGCAGAGCAGCCCGTCGGCCGGCAGGGGCAGGGCGCATTGGCGGCAATGCCCGGCCAGCCAGGGCAGGTCGAGCAGGCAGCCGGGGCAGATGGGGTGGATGTCATCGCCCCCCAGAGTGGCCAGGCACAGTTGGCAGCGAGCCTGGCTACGCGCCAGGCGGCGAAGCCGGTGGAGGAGTCCGTCCATGGTGGTCCTGCGGGGTCAGTGGATGAGCCAGCTCATCACCACCAGGCCAAGCAGGGTGAGGATGAGGCCGCTGATGATGCCCTTCCTCGCCAGGGCGCGGATGCCGGACACCAGCAGCATCAGTCCGATGAACAGCACGATGAAGCTGAACAGCGAGGTATCCATTCCGATGGCCCGTGCCAGACCGTGGAAGAAGTCGTCCATTGCCGACCAGATGCCGCCGAGCAGCCCGGAGAGCAGGTCGACGATGAAGCGGATGGCGCGGCCAAGCGCCTCGCCGAGCCAACCGAAGAAACCTTCTGTGTCCATGGTGGGTCCTTGAGTGGGGGGGAGTCCGCCATTGGATTCGCAGCGGCGACAAGGGTTCTGTTGGTTGTTATTTGCTCACTTGTAAACCTGTGTCTCAAATCTGGTTGACAGCGTCGAAGCCGAAATTAAGATGCCCCTTAGCCTGAACGCCCGGCCCACCGGCCCGGGCCACTCCGACAAGAGGCGCCATCCAAGCGTCGTAGGAACCCTTCCCATGAGTGCAACCGCCGCCATCGCTACCCGCCACGACTGGACCCTCGCCGAGGTGAAGGCACTGTTCCAGCAGCCGTTCAACGACCTGCTGTTCCAGGCCCAGACCGTGCACCGCGCGCACTTCGACCCGAACCGCGTTCAGGTCTCCACTCTGCTCTCCATCAAGACCGGCGCCTGCCCGGAAGACTGCAAGTACTGCCCGCAGTCCGGCCACTACAACACCGGCCTGGACAAGGAAAAGCTGATGGAAGTGCAGAAGGTGCTGGAGGCGGCCGCCGAGGCCAAGGCCATCGGCTCGACCCGCTTCTGCATGGGCGCGGCGTGGAAGCATCCCTCGGCCAAGGACATGCCCTACGTGCTGGAGATGGTGAAGGGCGTGAAGAAGCTCGGCCTGGAGACCTGCATGACCCTCGGTCGCCTGGACCAGGAGCAGACCCGGGCGCTGGCTGATGCCGGCCTGGACTACTACAACCACAATCTCGATACCTCGCCGGAGTTCTACGGCAACATCATCACCACCCGCACCTACAGCGAACGCCTGCAGACCCTGGCCTACGTGCGCGAAGCGGGGATGAAGATCTGCTCCGGCGGCATCCTTGGCATGGGCGAGTCGCTGGACGACCGCGCCGGCCTGCTGATCCAGTTGGCCAACCTGCCGGAACACCCCGAGTCGGTGCCGATCAACATGCTGGTGAAGGTCAAGGGCACGCCCCTGGCCGAGGAACAGGACGTCGACCCGTTCGACTTCATCCGCACCCTGGCCGTGGCGCGGATCATGATGCCGAAGTCCCATGTACGCCTTTCCGCCGGGCGCGAGCAGATGAACGACCAGATGCAGGCCCTGGCCTTCATGGCCGGCGCCAACTCGATCTTCTACGGCGAGAAGCTGCTGACCACAGCCAACCCCCAGGCGGACAAGGACATGCAACTGTTCGCCCGTCTCGGCATCAAGCCCGAGGAGCGCGAGGAACACGCCGACGAGGTGCACCAGGCCGCCATTGAGCAGGCCCTGGTGGAGCAGCGCGATTCGCAACTGTTCTACAACGCCGCCTTGGCCTGACGTTCGCCCGGTGGCGGGTGCTTGCGCCCGCCACACCGTGCAATCCGAGTCCCCCATAGGGCAGGTGCGCCGCCGTTGGCCGCCTGCCCGCTGCCGGTGAGCCATTGCGATGCCTTTCGATCTCGCCTCCCGCCTTGCCGCCCGCCGTGCGGAAAACCTCTACCGCCAACGCCCGCTGCTGGAAACGCCCCAGGCGCCCGAGGTGGTGGTGGATGGCCGGCCGATGCTGGCCTTCTGTTCCAACGACTACCTGGGCCTAGCCGACCACCCCGAGGTGAAGGCTGCCTTCATGCGCGGTGTCGAGCGCTGGGGAGCAGGCGGCGGCGCCTCGCACCTGGTGATCGGCCACAGCGGCCCGCACCACGACCTGGAACTGGCCCTGGCCGAGTTCACCGGGCGGCCGCGGGTGCTGCTGTTCTCCACCGGCTACATGGCCAACCTGGGCGCCGTGACCGCGTTGGTGGGCAAGGGCGATACCGTGCTAGAGGACCGCCTCAACCACGCCTCGTTGCTGGACGCCGGGCTGCTCTCCGGGGCGCGTTTCTCCCGCTACCTGCACAACGACGTCGCCAGCCTCGAGGGCCGGCTGGAGAAGGCCGAGGGCAACACCCTGGTGGTGACAGACGGTGTGTTCAGCATGGACGGTGACCTGGCCGACCTGCCCGGCCTGTGCGCCGCCGCCCGCGCCCGGGGCGCCTGGGTGATGGTGGACGACGCCCACGGCTTCGGGCCCCTTGGTGCCCAGGGCGGCGGCATTGTCGAGCACTTCGGCCTGGGCCTGGAGGATGTGCCCGTGCTGGTGGGCACCCTGGGCAAGGGCTTTGGCACCGCCGGTGCCTTCGTGGCCGGCAGCGACGACCTGATCGAGAGCCTGATCCAGTTCGCCCGGCCGTACATCTACACCACCAGTCAGCCGCCGGCGGTGGCCTGCGCGACTCTGAAGAGCCTGGAGTTGCTGCAGCGCGAGCATTGGCGCCGCGAGCACCTTAATGCGCTGATCCGCCGCTTCCGCGAAGGGGCTGCGAAGATCGGCCTGGACCTGATGGACAGTCCCACGCCGATCCAACCGATCCGGGTGGGCGACAGCGCCCGTGCGCTGCGGCTTGCGGCCCTGCTGCGCGAGCGCGGGCTGCTGGTTGGGGCGATCCGCCCGCCCACGGTGCCGGTCGGTGCTGCACGCCTGCGAGTGACGCTCAGTGCCGCCCACAGCGAGGCGCAGGTGGAACGCCTGCTGGTGGCGTTGTCCGAAAGCTGGAAGCTGCTGACCGAAGAAGGACATCCCGATGCGTGACCGCCTGATCCTCATCCCCGGCTGGGCCCTGGGCCCGGCTGCGCTCGAACCCCTGCGTGACGCCCTGGCCGAGCGCGCCCCGCACCTGGCGGTGCAGATTCAGCCGTTGCCGGAGCTGGACGACCCGGCCGCCTGGCTCGACGAGCTGGATGCGCGCCTGCCCGGCGATAGTTGGCTGGCGGGCTGGTCCCTGGGCGGCATGCTGGCCGCCGAATTGGCCGCGCGGCGGGATACGCACTGCCGGGGCCTGATCGGGCTGGCTGCCAATGCCTGTTTCCGCACCCGTGACGATTGGCCGAGCGCCATGCGGGCCGAGGTGTTCGGCGACTTCGAGGAGGCTTTCGGGCTCGACCCGGAGCTGACCCTCAAGCGCTTCCGCCTGCTGGTCAGCCAGGGCGCGCGGGACCCGCGCACCCTGGCGCGGCAGTTGCAGGTGACGCAGCCGGCCACCGAGCCGGCGATCCTCGCGGCGGGCCTGCAGCTGCTGGCCGAGCTGGATACCCGCGCCGCCCTGGGGCGCTTTACCGGGCCTCAACTGCACCTCTTCGCTGGGCGCGACGCCTTGGTCCCTGCCTCGGCGGCCGATGCCCTGCTGGAGGAGCTGCCGGACGTGGAGGTGTCGGTGATCCCCGAGGCCAGCCACGGCTTGCCGGTGGAGTGTGCGGATGCCGTTGCAGCGGCGGTGCTGGCGTTCATGTTCGAAGGTGACGATGTCTGAATTCCCCGTACCACCCGTGCCCGGCCTGCCGGACAAGCGCCAGGTGGCGGCGTCCTTCTCTCGTGCCGCCGCCAGCTACGACGCTGTGGCCGGCCTGCAGCGTCAGGTCGGTGCCGACCTGCTGGCGAGCCTGCCGGAAGGTTTCGAACCGCAGCGCTGGCTCGACCTGGGCTGCGGGACGGGGCACTTCTCCCGCCAACTGGCAGAACGCTTCCCCCGTGCCCAGGGCCTGGCCCTGGACCTGGCCGAGGGCATGCTTCGGCACGCTCGCCCGTTGGGCGGGGCGTCACACTTCATCGCCGGTGACGCCGAGCATCTGCCGCTGGCCGACGCCGGCCTGGACCTGGTGTTCAGCAGCCTGGCCGTGCAGTGGTGCGAGGACTTCCCGGCGGTACTGGCGGAGGCGCGGCGGGTGCTTCGCCCCGGTGGCCTGCTGGTGTTCAGCAGCCTCTGCGTCGGTACCCTGCAGGAGCTGCGCGACAGTTGGCGCGAAGTGGACGGTTTCACCCATGTGAACCGCTTCCGTGCCTTCACCCACTATCAGGCACTGTGCGCCGACAGTGGGTTGCAGGTGCTGCAACTGGAGCGCCGCCCCCATGTGCTGCACTTCCCCGACTTGCGCCAGCTGACCCACGAACTGAAGGCGCTGGGGGCTCACAACCTCAACCCCGGGCGTCCTGGCGGCCTGACCGGGCGAGCCCGCATGCGGGCGCTGGTCGATGCCTACGAACAACAGCGCGAGGCCCAAGGGTTGCCGGCGACCTACCAGGTCGTCCACGGCCTGCTGCGCAAGGAGACCTGAATGGGTACTGCCTTTTTCATCACCGGGACCGACACCGAGATCGGCAAGACCACCATCGCCTGTGGCCTGCTCCAGGCCGCCCGTCATGCCGGGCTGAGCACCGCCGCTGCAAAGCCGGTGGCCTCCGGCTGCGAACGGACCGCCCAGGGGCTTCGCAACAGCGATGCCCTCGGCCTGCTGGCGGGCTGCAGCCTGCCGCTGCGCTACGAAGAGGTGAATCCCTTCCCCTTCGAACCGGCCATCGCCCCGCACCTGGCGGCACGTGAGGCGGGTGTGCAGCTTGATGTCGAAGCGCTGGCCGGGCCGGTCAGCGCGGTGCTGGCGCGCAACGCCGACTTCACCCTGGTGGAGGGCGCAGGGGGTTGGCGCGTGCCCCTGACAGGTCGGGAGAACCTGTCGGACCTGGCGGTGCGCCTGGGCCTGCCGGTCATCCTGGTGGTGGGCGTGCGCCTGGGATGCATCAACCACGCCGTACTGAGTGCCGAGGCGATCCAGCGGGACGGCCTGGTGCTGGCGGGTTGGGTGGCCAATATCGTCGACCCGGCCACTTCGCGGCTGGAGGAGAACCTCGCGACCCTCGCCGAGCGCCTGCCTGCCCCGTGCCTTGGGCGGGTGCCGCGCCTTGAGGTGCCGTCAGCCGAGGTCGTTGCCGCACATCTGGACCTGCATCCGCTGAAGCTGCCGCTATAAGCCGCCGGTCGTCCATCGCGTTTTGTTTGTACGTTTTTTAAGCGGCATCTGCTTCAATTACGTCGTGGTTCCCCTGGTTCGAGGTTGACGATGGAAATCTCAGGCAGTGCATTCAGTTACGGGCTCAACGCCCTTCAATCCGGTCAGCAGCGTATCGACAAGGCCGCGTCGGACATCGCCAGTGCGCCCGTTCAACGGTCGTCCGATGTACCAGCCGCCCGCTCCCAAGGCGGTCCGGACGAAAGCAGCAGTGCCGACCTGGCTTCCAACCTGGTGGATTTGGACGTCGGCAAGTACCAGGCCCTGGCAGGCGCGAACGTCGTGAAAACGGCCGACGAACTGCTTGGCACCCTGGTCGATACCAAGGCTTGAGCCCCGGTCTCCCCATCTTCGCGGCGGAGGCCGGTGAGCGGGCTCAGGCGCGGAGGGCCTTATGCGGATCGACAGTGCGGCTCTCGATCCCCTCATCAGCTTCACTCGTTCCCGTTCATCAACGGTGGCGACTGGAGCATCCCTCGATACGGCCCTCGAAAAACCCAGCCGCTCCTCCGGTTCCCCCTCGCGCACCTCTGATCAGGGCTCTTCCCGCGCCAGTACCGAGCTGACCCAGGAAGAGCGGGAGCGCGTTAGCGAACTGATCAGCATCGATCGCAAGGTGCGCGCCCATGAGCAGGCTCATGCCTCCGTTGGCGGGCGCTATGCCAGTGCTCCCCGGTACGACTTCGAACGCGGACCCGATGGCCTTGCCTATGCCGTCGGCGGTGAGGTGCGCATCGACTCCAGCCCTGTGGCCAACGATCCCGAGGCCACCCTCATCAAGATGGACATTGTGCAGCGTGCCGCCCTGGCTCCCGTCGACCCCTCTGCGGAGGACCGCCAGGTGGCGGCACGGGCTGCCGGTTATGCCGCCGAAGCTCGGGTCGAGCTCGCCCGGTTACGCCTGGAGGAGGCGAACGGTGGGCGCAGTGCGGTTGCGGCGTCGTCGTCCGGCGCTGCCAGCACCTCCGGCGACCTTCGCCTCTACGCCCGGATTTCCCAGACAGAGCAAGCGCCGGCCTTGCTGGACACGCGTGCCTGATAACAGGGCGTGGATGCTTGACAAGGGTCAGTGCGAAACGTATGTTTCAAACACCTGTTTGATTGCGGGCGGCACCCTGCAGCCGGCAACGACTACCGTGAAGTTGTAAGCGACCGATTCACCGGTCACCTAACTAGGAACCACCGTAGAGGTTTACCGCTATGCCTGATTACAAGGCCCCCTTGCGTGATATCCGCTTCGTTCGCGATGAACTGCTTGGCTACGAAGCGCACTATCAGAGCCTGCCTGGCTGCCAGGACGCCACCCCGGACATGGTCGACGCCATCCTCGAGGAAGGCGCCAAGTTCTGTGAGCAGGTGATCGCTCCGCTGAACCGCGTCGGTGATACCGAAGGCTGCACCTGGTCCGCCGAGGGTGTTAAGACCCCGACCGGTTTCAAGGAAGCCTACAAACAGTTCGTCGAAGGCGGCTGGCCGAGCCTGGCCCACAACGTCGAGCACGGTGGCCAAGGCCTGCCGGAATCCCTGGGCCTGGCCATCAGCGAGATGGTCGGTGAAGCCAACTGGGCGTGGGGCATGTACCCCGGCCTGTCCCACGGCGCGATGAACACCATCGAGCAGCACGGCACCGACGAGCAGAAGCATACCTACCTGACCAAGCTGGTTTCCGGTGAGTGGACCGGCACCATGTGCCTCACCGAGCCGCATTGCGGCACCGACCTGGGCATGCTGCGCACCAAGGCCGAGCCCCAGGCCGATGGCACCTACAAGGTGTCCGGCACCAAGATCTTCATCTCCGCTGGTGAACACGACATGGCCGACAACATCGTCCACATCGTGCTGGCTCGCCTGCCCGATGCCCCTGCGGGCACCAAGGGCATCTCCCTGTTCATCGTGCCGAAGTTCATGCCGACCGCCGAAGGCGGCGTCGGTGCACGCAACGCCGTGACCTGTGGCTCCATCGAGCACAAGATGGGTATCCACGGCAACGCCACCTGCGTGATGAACTTCGACGGCGCCACCGGTTTCCTGATCGGCCCGGCGAACAAGGGCCTGAACTGCATGTTCACCTTCATGAACACCGCTCGCCTGGGTACCGCGCTGCAAGGCCTGGCCCACGCCGAGATCGGTTTCCAGGGTGGCATCAAGTACGCCCGCGAGCGTCTGCAGATGCGCTCCCTGACTGGCCCGAAAGCGCCGGACAAGGCTGCTGACCCGATCATCGTCCACCCGGACGTGCGTCGCATGCTGCTGACCATGAAGGCCTTCGCCGAAGGCAACCGCGCCATGGTGTACTTCACCGCCAAGCAGGTGGACATCGTCAAGTACAGCCAGGACGAGGAAGAGAAGAAAGCCGCCGACTCCCTGCTGGCCTTCCTGACCCCCATCGCCAAGGCCTTCATGACCGAAGTCGGCTTCGAAGCCGCCTCCCACGGCATGCAGATCTACGGTGGCCACGGCTTCATCAGCGAGTGGGGCATGGAGCAGAACCTGCGTGACTGCCGCATCTCCATGATGTACGAGGGCACCACCGGCGTTCAGGCGCTCGACCTGCTGGGCCGCAAGATCCTCATGACCCAGGGCGAAGCGCTGAAGGGCTTCACCAAGATCGTCCACAAGTTCTGCCAGGCCAACGAGAGCAACGAAGCCGTCAAGGAGTTCGTCGAGCCGCTGGCCAAGCTGAACAAGGAGTGGGGCGAAGTCACCATGAAGGTCGGCATGGCCGCCATGAAGGACCGCGAGGAAGTCGGTGCCGCTTCGGTGGACTACCTGATGTACTCCGGCTACGCCTGCCTGGCCTACTTCTGGGCCGACATGGCTCGCCTGGCTGCCGAGAAACTGGCTGCCGGCGAAGGCGACGCTGCCTTCTACAAGGCCAAGCTGCAGACCGCGCGCTTCTACTTCAAGCGCATCCTGCCGCGTACCCGCACCCACGTGGAAACCATGCTGTCCGGCGCCAGCAACCTCATGGACCTGGCCGAAGAAGACTTCGCCCTGGGCTACTGAGTTCTGCGCGTACTGAAGGAGCCCGCCTTTCGGCGGGCTTCTTCATTTCCGGTCCCCTGCCGGGCACCGTGCGTCGTCCGGCCGAGTGCCAGTGACCGGCGGAAGTGCCATCATATGGCCTGCTTTCCAACCAGCCGGACTCAGACGCGTGCGGACACTCCCGTCATTCCGCTTCAGCCATTTCCTGCCGCCGCTGGCCCTGGTGCTCGGCGGTGCGGTGGCGGGGACCCTGGCGGACATGAGCGAGTTCTTCGTCTCCCTGTTCAACGTCCTGCCCACCCTGCTGCTGCTGCTCGGCGGCTCGTTCTGCGCCGCCTATGGGCGCCTTCGCCAGCTCTTCCTGCTGGCATCGATCTACATCGGTTACTACCTGCTGGACACCCAGGTCGACTACTTCCAGGCCGAGCGCGTGGTGCGGGAGGATGCGGCCCTGGTCTTCCACCTCACCAGCCTGGTGCTGCCGCTGTTGTTCGGCCTGTTCGGCTCCTGGCAGGAGCGCACCCACCTGCTGCAGGACTTCGTCGCCCGCAGCGCCGTCCTGCTGGCCACCCTCGGCGTCGTCATGGCCTTGGGGCGGAGCTACCCCGAGGCGATGCTGGCCTTCGTCACCCCCGTGCGCTGGCCGTTGCTGCACGGCAGTTGGATGAGCCTGGTGCAGCTCTCCTACTTCACCTTCGTCATTGCCCTGCTGGCCCTCGGCATCGCCTACCTGCGCCAGCCCCGACCGCAGCACGCCGCCCAGGTGATCGCCCTGGCGGGGCTCTGGTGGATGCTGCCGAAGGTGTTCATCCTGCCCCACGCCCTGCATGCGATGACCAGCCTGACCATGCTCGCCCTGACCGCCTCGGTGGCCCACGAGGCCTACCAGATGGCCTTCCGCGACGAACTGACCGGCCTGCCGGGGCGTCGCGCACTCAATGAACGGCTGCAGCGGCTGGGGCGCAACTACGTGCTGGCCATGACCGACGTGGACCACTTCAAGAAGTTCAACGACACCTACGGCCACGATGTCGGCGACCAGGTGCTGCGCATGGTCGCCAGCCAACTGCGGCGGGTCGGCGGGGGCGGCAAGGCCTACCGCTACGGCGGCGAGGAATTCACCATCGTCTTCGCCGGCAAGAGCATGGAAGAATGCCAGCCCCACCTGGAGGCCGTGCGCGAGGCCATCGAGCGTTATGCCCTGCACCTGCGTGACCGCGACAGCCGGCCGAAGAGCGACCAGCAGGGGCGTGCCAAGCGCGGTGCGGCGGCGGCCCAGAGCGTCTCGGTGACCATCAGCATCGGCGTGGCCGAACGCGACGCTGAGCAGCGCACCCCGGAAGAGGTGATCAAGGCCGCCGACCAGGCGCTGTACAGCGCCAAGAGCGCCGGGCGCAACCGCGTCTTCCTCCACGGCCAGGCGCGTCGGGGCGCCGTGCGGGTACGCCAGCCGGCCACCTGAACGGCCGGTTATGGCGCTGCATTCAGCGCCCGCAGCGTCGTTGTCGAGGGGGCGCCCAGCCATTAGGGTCCGGAGGATTGGCGCCGAGCCTGGCGCAGCCAAGGAGACCCTGCCATGCCCGAGTACAAGGCCCCCCTGCGCGACATGCGCTTCCTCACCGACGAGCTGTTCGACTTCCCCGCCACCTACACCGCCATCGGCGCCAGCGATGCCAGCCCCGACATGGTCGCCGCGATCCTCGAAGAGGGCGCCAAGTTCTGCGAGCAGGTGCTCTCGCCGCTGAACCGTTCCGGTGACGAAGAGGAGTGCCAGTGGAAGGATGGCGTGGTCACCACGCCCAAGGGCTTCAAGGAAGCCTTCGCCCAGTACGTCGAGGGCGGCTGGAACGGCCTCTCCGCCGATCCCACCTACGGTGGCCAGGGCCTGCCGCATTCCCTCGGGCTGATCGTCAGCGAGATGGTCGCCTCGGCCAACCAGTCCTGGGCCATGTACCCGGGCCTGACCCATGGCGCCATGTCCGCCATCCATGCCCATGGCAGCGAAGAACAGAAACAGACCTACCTGACCCGCCTCACCGAAGGCCGCTGGACCGGCACCATGTGCCTGACCGAGCCCCACTGCGGCACCGACCTCGGCATCATCAAGACCCGCGCCGTACCCCAGGCCGATGGCAGCTATGCCATCTCCGGCACCAAGATCTTCATCTCCGCCGGCGAGCACGACATGAGCGAGAACATCGTTCACCTCGTCCTGGCCAAGCTGCCCGACGCCCCTGCCGGCACCAAGGGCATCTCCCTGTTCATCGTGCCCAAGTTCCTGCCCCGGGGAGACGGCATCGGCGAGCGCAACGCCGTGTCCTGCGGCTCCATCGAACACAAGATGGGCATCAAGGCCTCCGCCACCTGCGTGATGAACTTCGATGGCGCCACCGGCTTCCTCATCGGCGAGGCCAACAAGGGCCTGAACTGCATGTTCACCATGATGAACCACGCCCGCCTGGGCACCGGCATGCAGGGCCTCTGCCTCGGCGAGGCCAGCTACCAGGGCGCCGTGCGCTACGCCACCGAGCGCCTGCAGATGCGTGCCCTGACCGGGCCCAAGGCGCCGGACAAGCCCGCCGACCCGATCATCGTCCACCCGGACGTACGCCGCATGCTGCTGACCATGCGCGCCTTCAACGAGGGCAACCGCGCCCTGGCCTACTTCACGGCCCAGCAACTGGACATCGCCCACGGCGCCGAAAGCGCCGAAGAGCGCGAGCAGGCCGAGAACCTGCTGGCCTTCCTCACCCCCATCTGCAAGGCCTTCATGACCGAGACCGGCCTCGAAGCCACCAACCTCGGCATGCAGGTGTTCGGCGGCCACGGCTACATCCGCGAGTGGGGCATGGAGCAACTGGTGCGCGACTGCCGCATCGCCCCCATCTACGAGGGCACCAACGGCATCCAGGCCCTCGACCTGCTGGGCCGCAAGGTCCTGGGTAGCCAGGGCAAGCTGCTGATGGGCTTCACCAAGCGTGTCCACCAGTTCTGCCAGGCCCAGGCCGAGCACCCGCAACTCAAGGCCCAGGTAGCACAACTGGCCGACCTCAATCGCCAGTGGGGCGAACTGACCCAGCGCATCGGCATGGCGGCGATGAAGAATCCCGATGAAGTCGGCGCCGCGTCCGTGGACTACCTGATGTACAGCGGCTACATCGTGCTGGCCTACTTCTGGCTGCAGATGGCAGTGGTCGCTCGCCAACAACTGGACGCCGGCACCGGCGAAGCCGCCTTCTACGAAGCGAAGCTGCTCACCTGCGACTTCTACTTCAAGCGCCTGTTGCCTCGCACTGCCGCTCACAAGGCTGCGGCCGAAGCCGGCAGCGACTGCCTGATGGCCCTCTCCGCCGAGCAGTTCGCCCTCTGATTGCCTATCGTCAGAGCGACCGGGCCCGCCGCGTGCGGGCCTTTTCGCAAAGGTTAAGTTATGTGACCGGAATATTTTATATGGTCACGCGCTGACCCTATGTGTCTGTCGAGTTGTTCGGATACACTGCCGGCCTGTTCCGTGAAACCGGCCTGACCGGCCACCTGAGAGTTCCTGCGAGGTTTGCACATGGCTGACTACAAAGCGCCCCTGCGCGATATGCGCTTCGTCCTCAATGAAGTCTTCGACGTCGCCAAGCTCTGGTCCGAAATGCCAGCCCTGGCCGAGGTGGTCGATGCCGAAACCGCGTCGGCGATCCTGGAAGAGGCCGGCAAGGTCACCAGCGGCGTCATCGCACCGCTGAACCGTTCCGGTGACGAAGAAGGTTGCCAGTGGAACGACGGCCGCGTGAGCACCCCGGCCGGCTTCCCCGAGGCTTACCGCACCTACGCCGAAGGTGGCTGGGTCGGCGTCGGTGGCGACCCGGTGTTCGGTGGCATGGGCATGCCCAAGGTCATATCCGCCCAGGTAGAAGAGATGGTGAACTCCGCCAACCTGTCCTTCGGCCTCTACCCGATGCTGACCGCTGGCGCCTGCCTCTCCATCAACGCCCACGCCAGCGAAGAGCTGAAGCAGAAATACCTGCCGAACATGTACGCCGGCACCTGGGCGGGCTCCATGTGCCTCACCGAGCCCCATGCCGGTACCGACCTCGGCATCATCCGCACCAAGGCCGAACCCCAGGCCGACGGCAGCTTCAAGATCACCGGCACCAAGATCTTCATCACCGGCGGTGAGCACGACCTGACCGAGAACATCATCCACTTGGTGCTGGCCAAGCTCCCCGACGCACCGGCCGGTCCCAAGGGCATCTCCCTGTTCCTGGTGCCCAAGGTGCTGGTGAACGAAGACGGCTCCCTCGGCGAGAAGAACAGCCTGTCCTGCGGCTCCATCGAGCACAAGATGGGCATCAAGGCCTCCGCCACCTGCGTGATGAACTTCGACGGCGCCACTGGCTGGATCGTCGATGCGCCGAACAAGGGCCTGGCCGCGATGTTCACCATGATGAACTACGAGCGCCTGGGCGTCGGCATCCAGGGCCTGGCCACCGGCGAGCGTTCCTACCAGAGCGCCATCGAATACGCCCGCGAGCGTATCCAGAGCCGCGCCCCGACCGGCCCGGTCGCCAAGGACAAGGCCGCCGACCCGATCATCGTCCACCCGGACGTGCGCCGCATGCTGCTGACCATGAAAGCCTTCAACGAAGGTGGCCGTGCGTTCTCCAGCTACGTGGCCCTGCAACTGGACACCGCCAAGTACAGCGAGGACCCGGTGGTGCGCAAGCGCGCCGAGGAACTGGTCGCCCTGCTCACCCCGGTGGCCAAGGCCTTCCTGACCGACCTCGGCCTGGAAACCACCGTCCACGGCCAGCAGGTCTTCGGCGGCCACGGCTTCATCCGCGAGTGGGGCCAGGAGCAACTGGTACGCGACTGCCGCATCACCCAGATCTACGAAGGCACCAACGGCATCCAGGCCCTGGACCTCGCCGGCCGCAAGGTGGTGGGCAGTGGAGGCGCGTTCTACAAGCACTTCGCCGATGAGGTGAAGGCCTTCGCCAACGGCGCGTCGGCTGAGCTGGCCGAGTTCACCGAGCCGCTGAAGGCCGCCATCGCCAACCTGGACGACCTCACCGCCTGGCTGCTGGAAAGCGCCAAGACCAACCCCAACGAGATCGGCGCCGCCTCCGTGGAGTACCTCCAGGTGTTCGGCTACACCGCCTATGCCTACATGTGGGCGCTGATGGCCCGCGCCTCCCTGGGCAAGGAAGGCCAGGACGAGTTCTATGCCAGCAAGCTTGGCACCGCGCGCTTCTACTTCGCCCGCCTGCTGCCGCGTATCCACTCCCTGACCGCCTCGGTCAAGGCCGGCAGTGACTCGCTCTACCTGCTGGACGCCGCGCAGTTCTAAGGCGCAGCGTGAATGAAAAAGCCCCGCCTTGGCGGGGCTTTTTCATAGCCGCGCCAAGGGGCGCCTGATCCATTCCGGCAGCAACGGCCCCCGGCGCCGGAAGGTCGCCTCCAGCTCCTCCAGCCCAATGCGGCGCGCCGTGGCCGTCGGCGCCAGGGCTGCTCGCAAGGCGCGCCAGGTTCCCAGGGGCAAGACACCGGGGGCTTCCAGTTGCCGGTGGCAGTGCTGCTCCAGGGCCTGGCGGGCGTCCAGCCGGCCATAGGGGTGGCGCCCCGTCGCCAGTTCGTAAAGCACGCAGGCCAGTGCGTAGAGGTCGCTGGAGGGGCTCGGCCTGTCGCCGTCGAGCAGCTCCAGGGCGGCGTAGCGGGGCGTCCAGGCGCCGATCCGTTCCCGCGCCAGGGCGGGTAGGCCGCCGTCGGCATGGGCCAGGCCGAAGTCGAACAGCCGTGGTCCCGCGTCGGTGAGTATCACGTTGCTCGGCTTCAGGTCGCCATGCACCACGCCGCAGTGGTGAGCGTGGGCGACGGCGCCGAGCAGCGGTACGGCGATTTCACGCAGCTCCGGCCAGGGCAGCCCGGTCGGGCGATCGCAGAGCAGGTGGTCCAGGGGCAGGCCCTTGAGCAGCTCCTGGGTGATGAAGGCACGGCAGCAGGCCGTGTCCACCTCGAATGCATACAGGCGGACGATGGCCGGGTGGCGCAAGCGCACCGCCAGGGCGTACTCGCTGTAGAGCAGCGTGCTGGCATCGGGGATGGTGGCGAACTCCTCGTTCAGCAGCTTCACCGCCACCCAGGGCGCCGGTTCACCGAATTGTTCCCATAGCAGGTCCCGCGCCCGGTACACCGAGCCCATGCCGCCGATGCCCAGCAGGCGCTCCAGGCGGTAGCGTCCGTTGAGCACGGCCGGCAGTTCGCCGAGGCCGACTGCCGGGGCGACGGGACGGGCGAGGCCCACATGCGCCGCCGGCGCGGGAGCCTGGCGTGGCTTGCGGCGGCGCTTGGTCCGGCTCATCGGCGCGCCACCACGGCAGTGAGGTTGTCCGGGGCCGTCCCCAGCAGGGCCTGCTCGAAGAGCTGTTCCAGGGTGGCGACGGGCGAGGCGAGGCTGAGCGCCCGGCTCAGGTCGACCTCGTCCAGCTCGCGGTACAGCCCGTCACTGCAGAGCAGGAAGGTGTCGCCGGGGTGCAGCTCCAGCTCCAGCACATCCAGGGCGAAGTCGCCGTCACCGCCCAGGGCACGGGTCAGGGCATGGGCGGATGGGTGGCGGCCGGCCTGTTCCGGGCTCATGCCCTGGTCCTCGATCAGCTCGCGTAGCAGTGAATGGTCGCGGGTGAGCTGGTAGAGGCAGCCCCAGCGCCACAGGTAGCAGCGGCTGTCGCCGGCCCACACGCAGGCGGCGCGACTGCCCTCCACCAGCAGGGCGGCCACTGTGCTGCCCATGATCCGCCGCTGGCCGTCGGTGACGGTGAGTTCGTCCGCCAGTCTGCGGTTCAGCCAGTGCAGATGGCGGCGCAACTGCTGCAAGCGGTTGGCGAAGTCGCCCGTGGCAGGCAACTCGGCCAGGCTCTCCACCACCAGGCGGCTGGCGCGGTCGCCGGCGTGGTGGCCGCCCATGCCGTCAGCCACCACCCACAGGCCCTGGTCCGGGCTGTCCAGGAAGGCGTCCTCGTTGCGTGCCCGCACCTTGCCAGGGTGGGTGCGGGCAGCGCTGGTCCAGGTTGCGCCTGGCATCAGAGACTCACCGGCAGGCGGAAGGCACGCAGCATGCCCAGGTCGAAGGGGTTCGGTGAACGCTGGCTCTGCACCAGGTAGTGAGCCCGCAGCCCGTCCACTTCCGCCTTGAGCATCAGCACGTCGCGGCCGCTGTGGTACTCGGTCTGCATCTGGTCGAAGAGGCGGAACAGCGACCAGGGGCCGGTGTTGCGCTCGACGCCGATGCGCCGCCCACTGAGCTCCTCCAGCACCAGGCTGCTGCGCCCTTCCTCGGCCTCGGTGGGCCACTTGAAGGACATGGGCACGATGGGCCCATGGCGGTACTCCATGAGCCGGTCGCCGAAGCGGAACTCCGCGCGGCTCAGGGCCGGATCGATGGAGTAAGGCTCCAGGCGGAATCGCACCTGCGGCTCGTTGGGGTTGTCGGCGAAGAAGCTCAGGCGGATGGCCTGGGCGTTGGCCATCTGGTCGAGGAAACCGCGGGCGATGGGCAGGCTGCCGCCGTCCACCGAGCGCACGCGGTACTCACCGGGCGTGCCGATCACGAAGGGCTTGAGGTAGGTGTCGAAGAAGCGATCCGCCAGGCCCTGGGTCTTGAAGAACTCGCGGAAGTCGCTCAAGGCGACGTCGCTGTGGCTGCGCGGGTTGAACGGATAGCGCTTGTCCAGGGCCTTCAGGTAGAAGCCGTACAGCTCGCTCTGGTAGCGCTGGTTGAGGTACTGGTGGGCGCCGCTGAGGATCAGGTGCCAGCTTTCCCCCGCCATCATCGCCAGCCAACCGCCAATCGGCTGGGGCAGCCGCGAGGCGCTGCTGCGCAGGTTGGCCAGGGCATCGCTCTGGCCGCCCATGCGGTTGCGCGCGAGGTCGAAGGCGGCCTGCTCCGGCTGGCTGGAGCGGGCCAGCGTGGCCAATTGCAGCTGCAGCTCGTTGAGCGCCCGCATGACCGGGACCAGGTCGGCTGCGGCACCGCCGTTGTCGTCCAGCAACAGGTGCAGGGCTTCGAAGCGGCGCTCCATGGTCAGTCGCGCGGTGTCCGGCAGGTTGCTGGCCAGGGCGTCCCGGGCCTTCTCCGCGACGGCGGCGACCTTGCCCAGGGCGCCATCGGCCTTGGCCCCGTCGGCAGGTGCCTCGGCGGTGGCGTCGGCGATGCCGGGCAGGCGGGTGTGCTCGCGCACCTCCACCAGCAGTTGCAGCAGCGGCGAGTTGGCTGCGGTCAGCCCGGCCAGTTGCTCGGCGCCCTGGTAGGTGTCCAGCAGGGGCTCCAGCTTCAGGCGGTTGATCGCCTCGCTCCAGTGGTTGGCGTAGTCGCGGAAGTACAGCTGCTGCAGCTCGACCATCAGGCGGCCGAGGTCCTGCACGCTGAGGTTGCCGCCTTCGCCCATCACCCAGTTGTCCCGCAGCAGCTCACGCACCGTGGGTAGGCCCTTGGCGGAAAAGAACTGCTGGTAGCCCTGGCGGGTGTAGAACCCCGGGATGCGGTAGTCGGTGCCGGAGAACAGCGCGCCCTGCGGTCCCACGCGCTGGGCGAAGCTGTACTCCGGCAGGCTGCGGGCCTGGTCGCGGAGTACGCGGTAGACCACGGCTGCCAGGGATTCGCTGCGCAGGCGCTGGCGGGCCTGGGCCACCAGGGGCTCGTTCAGCGGGTGGACGAAGGGGCGCGCCAGCAGGCGGTCGAGGTGCTCGGTCAGCGCGGCCTGGGTCGCGGCATCGCCGCCGTAGCGCAGCGACCATTCGGCCTGCAGCTGGCTCTTGAGGAAGGCGGCGTCGCGCCGCTCCGGCAGGTTCAGCATGAGGTAGGCACGCAGGCTGGCCAGCAGGCGTTCGCGGTTGCCCAGGCTGGCGCGTACCTGGCCCTCCAGGCTGGTGGCGATGCGCGGCAGCAACTGCTGCTCCAGGGCGCGGCCGTAGGCGTCGTCGAGTACGGGTTGGCTGCGTCCGCCCTGGTAGAGCCCGTTGTGTTCCAGCAGCGAGCGCTCGGCGGCACTGGGGAAGACGCGGGTGGCAGCGAAGCTGTGGTCCAGCAGCGTAAGGGCGGCGCGGGCGTCTTCGCGAGGGTCGAGCAGGGCCTGTTGGGTCTCGATCACCCGACCATGGTCGCGCACGGCCTCCAGGCGCTGGTGGTTGCTGCTGAAGCCCGCCGCCCAGGCCAGGCCGAACAGCGCCACGCAGCCGAACGCGCTGGCGTAGAGCCCGCGCTGGCCCCAGTCGATGCGGCGCTTTTCGCGCGGATCGAGCCCGGCCAGGTCGGCCTCCGGGAAGATCACCTGGCTGAACAGTTGGTGGATGAAGCGCGCACGCCCCCCGCGCAGGGTGGGCAGGGCACTGCTGCGCAGGCCCAGGTTGGCGCCGACCCGGGCGGTGCTTTCGTCCAGCTCCTGGAGCAGATGCGGCGCGCTGGTGAAGTAGAAACCGCGCAGCAGGCTGGCGCGCTGGTAGCGGTTGCCGGTGAAGGCCATGTCGATGAACACGCACAGCGGCTCGCCGATCCGCCCGAGCTGGGTGGGGAAGTCGAGGATGCGCCCCCGGCGGCCGGTGTCCCGCTCCTGGTGCATGCGGGTGATGACCTGGCTGGTGAGGCGCCGCAGCAAGGCTTCGAACTCCTGGCGCACCACCTGGCCGCTGGTGCCGTTCTGCCCCTCGCGGAAGGTGGCGCCGAGGACCTGGTCGCTTTCCTCGCGGGAGAGGTGGTCGAAGAACTCTTCGAAGCCGGGCAGGGTATCGGCTTTGCCGAGCACCAGGTAGACGGGCACTTCCGCATGCAGGCGCTGGTGGATCTCCTGGAGGCGCTTGCGGACCTGCCGTGCCAGGTCGTCCAGGGCCTGCTCGTCGCCGCTCGTCAGCAGGTCGATGGGCAGGTTGACGATCACGCCATTGAGCGGGCGGGTGCGACGGCGCTTGCGCAACAGGGCCAGCAGACTGTTCCAGGCGCCGCCGTCCACCTCCGGGTCGCCCTGGGTGAGGTAGCGCCCGGGGCTGTCGATCAGCACGCCCTGCTCGGCGAAGTACCACTCGCAGTAGCGGGTGCCGTGGGTGTCGCGGGTGAGGGTGCGGTCGTTCTGGTTGAGCGGCAGGTCCAGGCCGGAGAAGTCCAGCAGGGTGGTCTTGCCACTGCCCTGGGGGCCCAGTACCAGGTACCAGGGCAGGTCGCGGCGGCGCTGTTCGCCCTGGCCCTTGTACAGGCTGGAGCGCTGCACGGTACGCAGTGCGTCCTTGAAGCGGGCGGCGAGTTCGCGTTGTTCCTCGCTGGCCTCCTCCTCACGGCGCAGTTGCTCCTGGCCGTCCTCGGTGGCTTGCTGCGCCTCGCGCTTGCGGGTACCCCGCCAGGTGCTGAAGACGATGAACAGCCCCCAGCAGAGGAACAGCACGGCGATGCTCAGCAGTCGGCTGCCGGCGTCTTCCCACGGCTTGTGATCGGCGATGCCGAGCAGGGGCCCGGCGAACCACACCAGCAGGGCCAGCATCAGCACCAGCAGCAGGCTCCAGACCCAGGTCCGGCGCAACACGGCGCCGAGCTTTTTGAAGAAATCTTTCATGACACGGTCCCTGTGTTACGGCGTGAGGTCCAGCGGGCCGGAGGCGGCCGGGAGGAAGGGCTGCAGCACGGCTTCGCGCTGATCGTCGAGCACCCAGGCGAAGCCGGCATAGATGGCCAGCAGGCAGGCCAGGGTGAGGGCCGCCACCAGCCAGGCCGGGACGCTGTGTACCAGTCCGCGCCCGGGCTCCTGCAGGCCCTGCCACTGGGGCGACAGCTCGCGGGGCACGTCGCCGCGCAGGTGGCGGATCTGTCGGTAAAGGCTGTCGCGGATGGCCTCCAGCTCGAGCATGCCGCGGGCCGCTACCCGGTACTTGCCCTCGAAGCCGAGGGCCAGGCAGAGGTACATCAGCTCCAGCATGGCCAGGTGCTTGACCGGGTTGCGGGTCAGGCGGTCCAGCAACTGGAAGAACTTCTCGCCGCCGAAGGTTTCGTTGTGGAACTGGCTGAGCAGGCTTATCTGTGCCCAGGTGCTCTGGTCGCCCCAGGCGGTGGTGACCACGGCTTCATCCAGCACGGTGCAGAGCACGTAACGGGCGGCCATCACATCGCCGTTCTCCAGGCCTTCCTGCAGGGCGTGCTGCTCGAACTGGCGGACGCCGTCGGCCAGTGCCTGGTTGAGGACGGCGAGGTCCTCCCCCTGCTGGCTGTGCTTGAGCCGCACGATCTCCGACAGCAGGCTGGCGGCGGCGGAGACCAGCGGGTTGAGGCTGATGTTGAAGGCCTCCGCCGGTCGCAGCCGGGCGGCATGCACCATGCGGCTTTCCAGCTGTTCGAGGCGCGGGGCGTCGGCCAGGTCGGTGAGGGGGCCGCGATGAGGGGCGTCGCTGCGGCGGTCGAGCAGGACGGTGCGGTCGTCCTGTGGATAGTCCATTTCCTTTTGCATGCGCTCAGTTCCTGATGGCCCAGAACTTCAGGTCCAACCCGGCGAATTCGCCGGATACGTGGAAGGCGAAGCCGCCGGAACGCTCCAGTTGGCTGCGTTCCTCCGCGGTGATTTCCAGGACGAAGTAGGTCTTGTTGGCGTGGAAGGGGATCTGCCGGGGCGCCACGGGCAGCGGGCGCACGCGGATGCCCGGCAGGTGCAGGTTGACCAGTTGGCGGATCTGCTCCACCGCGCCGGCCTTGAGGTGCGAGGGCAGGTTCTGGCGCAGTTCCTCGGGCTCGCATTGCGCGCTGGCGGCGAGCACGAAGGAGGAGGTGGAGAGCAGCGTGTGGTCCTTCAGCGGCGACACGAGGATGCCGTACTGGCGCTGCTGCAGGCCCAGTTCGATGGCGTGCTGCTCCAGCACCATGGACAGGGCCTGGCGCAGGGCATCCATCAGGGCGCGGAAGCTGGCGCCCTGGTCGTTGTGCTGGTAGCGGCTGTCGAGGCGGGCACGCTTGCTGTCGCTGGAGAAGGTGGTGATCTCGCCCAGCATGGCCAGCAGGGTGCGGTACAGCTCCTCCGGGTGCACGTGCTCCTGCTCGAGGTAGTGCCGGAGCAGCAGGTCGGTGCGGTTGATCAGCTGCAGCATCATGAAGTCGCCGACCTCGGCGCCGGCCACCTGGCCGTTGGAGCGGATGCGCTCGGCGAGGGTGTCGCCCCGGTGGCCGAGCATGCCGATGACTTCCTTCAGGCAGGACAGCAGGTAGGCGGAGCCGGCCAGGTGCAGGTGGCTGGGGATGAAGGCCGGGTCCAGGGTGATGCGCCCTTCCGGGGAGGTGTCGAGCACGTCGCAGAGTTTCAGCCTTACGTAGGCTTCGTCGTTGCGCTGTTCACCGAGGAGCAGGCGGAAGTCCGGGCGGGCGCAGGTGATCTGGGTGCTGGAGTCCTCGCCGGCGTTGGAGTCGGCCACGTCGAGGTCATGGCCGGTGTAGCGCGCCAGGACGTCGGCCTGGTCGCTGCGGCGGGCCTCGATGTGGTTGCCGGTGACCAGCGGCAGGGCCAGGTACACCGGGGTCTGGTTGGTGTTGGGCGGGATGTCCAGCGCCAGCGGCTCGCTGCGGCTGCGCAGGTCGAACAGGCTGCCGTCGGGCATCACGCCGGCGGCCTGGCTCAGCACCAGCTTGCCGGTGGCGAGGAACTGCGGGTCGATCTCCAGGTGGAAGAAGCCCCAGCAGTAGCGGCTGAGCAGGCGCGTGCGCTGGCGGATCTGGTTGTCGTGGTAGCGGTCGTTCTGCTGGAAGTGCTGGGGGCGCAGGAGCATGCCTTCGCGCCAGATGACCTTGTGGGTGTGCATATCAGCGCACCTCGCGGTTGGGCAGGTCGTGGGGTTCGAACAGGCCGCTGCGCTCCAGGTGCAGGGTGACCCGGGTGCGCTCTTGCGGCGGCACGGCGATCACGTAGCGCCAGCGGGTCTCCGGCAGGTCGCGGTAGGCCGCGAGCAGGGCCACGTAGCGGCTGTCCTTGTCGATGCTGAGCTTCAGCTCGCGGCGCTCGCCGGGGCGGATCTCCAGTTCTTCGCTGGCCACTATGTCGAGGGCGAGGGTTTCCCGGGCGCGCTCGTAGAGGCTGAAGAAGTCGGCGTTCTCGAAGGCTACCGGGTGCTTGAGTTCCAGCAGACGCAGCACCACGGGGGAGGGACGGCCGTCGAGGTCGGGGTTCAATTGGTCGCTGGCCTGCAGGTCGAGGTCCAGCTTGGTCAGCTCGGAGTAGGGCGACAGGGCCGAGCAGGCGCTGAGAAGCGCCAGCACGGCCAGGAGGGTGAAGGATTTGAAGCGGGTCATGGCGATCATTCCCTTGGGTTGCCGTGAAGGGTGGCGATGAGGCGGACCTGTTCCTCGTAGGCCTGCGCGAAGTCGCGGGCCAGCAGGCGCTCGGTCCAGTCGTCGTCGTGGCGCAGGCGCTGGTGGTAGCGCTGGTAGGCACGCCAGCGCCCGCCAGCTCCGCTCAGCCGCGAGAGGCGTCCGTCCCGCTCCAGACGCAGGGCCAGCGGCTCGGGTGCGAAGTGGTCGAGGGTGGCACGGACGGCTGCGCGACTGGCGCTGAGCAGGGCCACCTGGTGGGCCTGCAGGTCGCGGAAGGCCCGTGCCACCGCCAGCCGTGCGTTGGGCGCGCCGGTCTGGCCGGGGGCGAGCAGGGCGCCGAGGCTGTCGCGGCCGTCGAGGGGCGTGCGCAGGGGGCCGAGGTCGGTGTTCTGCATCGAGGTGAGGGGTAGGCGCAGTTCGTTCTTGATCTCCGCACGGGTCCTCAGGCTCTGCTGCAGGCCCTGGACGCACTGGCGCAGCAGGTGGGCGGCCTCCAGGGCCATGGCTTCGCGCTCGACCGCGTCGAGCCGGGCGAGGTCGACACCCAGGGCATCGCCCAGGCGCTCCCAGAAGCTGACCGGCACCTCGGCTGCAGCAATGGGCGCTGCAGTGGGCTCGGTTGGGGGCACCAGCTCCGGCAGGGGCAGGCTATCCCGCTCGATGGGCGCATGGTCGTGGGGCTGGCGCAGGGGCTCGGGGGGGGCCTGGAGCAGGCCGTGGAGGTCGTCCCGGTCTGCTTCTTCTTCCTGGTCGAGGCTCGCCAGGGGGTCGAGCTCGAGGAAGGAGTCGTCGGGGATGATGCTGCCGGCCGGGGTCGGCCGTCCGATGTCCTCCAGTGGAACGTCCTGGGTGGGCACCAGACGGGCCTGGATGTCGAAGCTGCCCATGCAGAACACGGTGCCGTTCTCGATGGGGTGCGCCTCCCCCTTGGGCAGGTGGGCCCCTGACGCCTTGAGGCGGATGCCGTTGCTGCTGGTGTCGGTGAGGAAGTAGCGCCCGTCGCGGTAGGTCACCCGGGCGTGGCGGTTGGACAGGTGGCGCTGCTGGTCGGGGATCACCCAGTCGCAGTCCTCGGCACGGCCGAGGCTGCCGCCTGCGCGGAGGAAGCGTCGCCGACCGGAGGTGGTCGGGACGAACTGCTGGGCGCCAACGATTTCTAGAACCAGTTCCATGGCGTGTCGCTCCCTGGCGGTCAGTTGCCGCGGTTGAGGATCTGCGGGGTGCCGAGCGGGCGGTAGTCGCCGTCGTCGAACTTGTAGTTGCCGCCGCAGCCGGCCAGGGCGATGCACAGCGCCAGGCCTGCGAGGGCACGTAGGGTGAGGGGGAACATCGGGCATCCTCCTTCGGAAGTCGGGGGTGAGTGGGGTGTGGGCATGGCCGGGCTCGTCACAGGTCCGCTGTGCCGATGCCGAGGCGCTCCATGCGGTAAAGCAGGGTGCGGCGGGGCAGGCCCAGTTCGCGGGCGGCCTGTGCACGGTTGCCATCGTGGCGACGCAGGGCCTCGATCAGTTGGCCGCGTTCGTAGTGGTCGAGGCGTTCGCGCAGGCTCAGGGGCTGCCCGCTGGGCAGGGGCGTGCCACGCAGGCTGAAGTGGGACGGCAGCAATTCGCCGTCGCAGAGCAGCACGGCGCGCTCCACCAGGGCCTTCAGCTCGCGCACGTTGCCGGGGAAGGGGTGCCGGGCCAGCCGCTCCAGCGCCTCCTCCGACCACAGGCAGGGCGAGCGCTGGAGAAAGCGGCAGGCCTGGTTGGCGAAGTGGCGGGCGAGGTGGGGGATGTCGTCGCCCCGCTGGCGCAGCGGCGGCAGTTCGATGGGGAACTGGCAGAGCCGGTAGAACAGGTCTTCGCGAAATTCGCCGGCGGCGATCATGGCCTGCAGGTCGCGGTGGGTGGCCGCGATGATGCGCACGTCGATCCGGTGCGGATGGGGCGTGCCCAGCGGGCGGACTTCGCCTTCCTGCAGCACCCGCAGCAGCTTGGCCTGGAGCGCCAGGGGCATGTCGCCGATCTCGTCGAGGAACAGCGTGCCGCCGTTCGCCGCATCCAGCAGCCCTTCGCGGTCCGCGTCGGCGCCGGTGAAGGCGCCCTTGCGGTAGCCGAACAGTTCACTTTCCAGCAACTGCTCCGGTAGGGCCGAGCAGTTCTGCACGATGAAGGGGGCCTCTCGCCGGGGGCCGTGGTCGTGGATCGCCCGGGCCACCAGTTCCTTGCCGGTGCCGGTCTCGCCGTGGATGAGTACGGTGTAGGGGCTGTGCAGAACCTTGCCGATCAGGCGGTAGGTCTGGCGCATCACCTTGCTCTCACCGATCAGACCGAAACCGCGCGCGCAGGGGCGGGGCGTTGCACTGCGAGAGCCGTCGCCACGGGCGGTGGGCTGCAACCGCTGGAACAGGTCGAGCTGGGCCAGCATGAGGCGGCCCATGCGCTCCAGCGAGCCGGTGAAGGCCGCCAGGTCGCGGGCCTGGCGGGTGGCGCAGAGCAGCAGTCCGCGTATGGCGCCCTGGTGCGCCCGCAAGGGCAGGCACAGCAGCGCCCGCCAGGGGCCGCCTTCCTCGGGGAGGAAGCTGGTGTCGTGCAGGCCGGGGTTGAGTTCGGTCAGGGCCAGGGGCTGGCCCTGGCACAGGCTGTACTGCAGCAGCTGCTGGTCGTGGTAGTCGGCGGGCAGGGTGGCGCGGTCCCGGGGCTGGAGGCGGGGTTCGAGGTATTCCGCCGTCAGCCCCAGGTGCGTACGCGCCGCGTCCAGCAGGTAGAGCTGCGCCAGTTCGCAGCCGCTCAGTTCGGCGGCGGCACCGACGAAGCTGCCCAGCAGTTCGTCGCTGTCGCTCAGCCCGACGAGCCGGTCGTACTGCCCGAGCAGGGTTTCGGCGTAGTCGAGCGGCTGCGGCATCTGCGCGAACATGCCCATCTCCTCAGCACAGCTCGCAGACGATGGCACCGTGCTCGCCCAGGCGGGCGTGGGCGCGGCTGACCGGGGTGCCGGTGGCCATGGCTGCGAGCAACTGGTCGGCCACCTGGGGCAGCAGGCGGGACTCCACCACCTGGTCGATCAGCCGGGCGCCGCTCTCGGCCTGCTGGCAGAGGCTGGCGATGTGCGCGACCAGATCCGGGCAGTGGCTGAATTCCAGTTGGCGGCGCTGCAGGCGGGTGCCCAGGCGTTCGAGCTTGAGCCCCACCAGTTCTTCCAGCAGCGCACCGCTGATGGGGTAGTAGGGAACGACCCGCATGCGGGCCAGCAGTGCCGGCTTGAAATGCCGCACGAGCTGCGGGCGGATGGCCTCTTCCAGCGCCTCGGGTGTGGGCTGTTGACCGTCGGCGCAAAGGCTGTCGATGCGCTCGCTGGCCAGGTTGGAGGTCATCAGGATGAGGGTGTTGCGGAAGTCGATCTCGCGCCCCTCGCCGTCGTTGGCGATGCCCTTGTCGAAGATCTGATAGAAGAGGTTCAGCACGTCGGGGTCGGCCTTTTCCACTTCATCGAGCAACACGACGGAGTAGGGTTTCTGGCGCACCGCCTCGGTGAGCATGCCGCCTTCGCCATAGCCGACGTAGCCGGGCGGGGAGCCGATCAGGCGCGAGACGGTGTGCTTCTCCTGGAACTCGGACATGTTGATGGTGGTGAGGAAGCGCTCGCCGCCATACAGCAGGTCGGCCAGGGCCAGTGCTGTCTCGGTCTTGCCCACCCCGCTTGGGCCCACCAGGAGGAACACGCCGACCGGGGCGTCGTGCCGGTTCAGGCCGGCAGCGGTGGCGCGCACGGCGCGGTCCAGGGCCTGCACGGCCTGGTTCTGGCCGCGAATGCGCTGGCGCAGGTCGTCGGCGAAGCTCAATACCCGGGCGTTGTGCTCGCGGGCCAGTTGGGCGAGGGGGATGCCCGTCCAGTGGCTGATCACTTCGGCCACCAGCCGCGGACAGACCTCGAAACTGACGAGCGACTCGGTGGTCTGCAGGTCCCGCAGGGCGCTGTGGGTATCCTGCAACTGTGCCTCCAGTTCAGCCAGGCCCGGCGCTTCGGCGGGTACCGTCTCGTCACCCTGGCGCAGCCGGGCGATGCGCTGGCGCAGGTCGAGCAGTTGCTCGGCGAGGGTGCGCTGGTGGTTCCAGCGGGCCTCGAGGGTTTGCAGTTCGTCCTCACGCTGGTGGAGGCGTGTGGCCAGGTCGTCGAGGGTTGTGCCGTCCACCGGCAGTCCGGCGTCCAGGTCGCGGCGCAGGGCCTGGTGCTGTCGGGTGTCCTCGGCCTGCTCGCCGCGCAGGCGTTCGAGGGCCTCGGGGGCGGCCGCGAGGCTGATGCGGACACGGGCGCAGGCCGTGTCGAGGACGTCCACGGCCTTGTCCGGCAATTGGCGGCCGGCGAGGTAGCGGGCGGAGAGCTCGGCGGCGGCGACCACGGCGTCATCACGCAGGTAGATGCCGTGGCTGCGCTCGTAGACGCGGGCGAGCCCGCGCAGGATGGTCACCGCTTCGGGCACGGTGGGCTCGTGGAGCTGTACGGGTTGGAAGCGTCGGGCCAGTGCCGGGTCCTTCTCGAAGTACTTCTTGTACTCGGCCCAGGTGGTGGCGGCGATGGTGCGCAGCTCGCCCCGCGCCAGGGCCGGTTTGAGCAGGTTGGCCGCGTCGGAGCTGCCCGCTTGGCCGCCCGCGCCGATCAGGGTGTGGGCTTCGTCGACGAACAGGATGATGGGCATCGGGGCGTTGCGGACCTCGTCGATGACGCCCTTCAGGCGTCGTTCAAACTCGCCCTTCACGCTGGCGCCGGCCTGCAGCAGGCCGAGGTCGAGGGACAGCAGCTCGACATCCTTGAGGGCGTCCGGCACTTCGCCATTGGCGATGCGGCCGGCCAGGCCCTCGACCACGGCGGTCTTGCCCACGCCGGCCTCGCCGACCACGATCGGGTTGTTCTTCCGGCGCCGGGCGAGGATGTCGATCATCTGGCGGATGGCGGAGTCTCGGCACAGCACCGGGTCCAGCTTTCCTTCCCGGGCCTGCTGGGTCAGGTTGTGGGTGAAACGCTTGAGCAGCGATTCCCCCGTGGACGGGGCACTGGCCGTGCCCGGCTCTGCCTGCTGGGCGCGGGCGAAGTCCCGCAGCCGTTCGGCGCTGATGTGGCCGAGCAGGGCGTGGTAGCGCGTTCCAGCGTGGCGCAGCGGGTTCTGCAACAGCGCCAGGAGCAGTGCAGCCTGGTCGATCAGGCTGCGGTGCAGTTCCAGATTGGCCACCAGCAGGGCGTCCTGCAGCCACTGCACCAGCTCGGTGGCGAACACCGGATTGCGCGAAGCGCTGTGCTCCGGGTTGGCCTGGAGCGCGGCGACCAGCTCGGCCGTGTCGACCTCGCCGTCCTGCAGGGCGCGGTGGATGAGGCTGCCGGTACGCTCCAGCATGGCCAGCAGAAGGTCCTCCACCAGGATGCGGCTGCCGCCGCGGCCGACGCAGCGCTCGGCGGCGATCTCCAGGTCACGGCGGGTGTCGGCGTCCAGGGCCTGGACGAGTTGTTGCAGGTCGATATTGATCATGGGCTCATCGGTCCTTAATGAGTGCGGCTGCGCAGCGAGACGATGCCGTCGGCACGTTCGCGGCCCAACCAACTGGTCCAGCCGAGGCGGCAGGGGTTATCGGCGCCGACCCGCAGCTCGCGGATGGCGTCGTGGCGCAGTTCCAGGCGGAGGTCGTAGTCCAGCGGGTCGCGCAGGGTGAAGCGCACCAGGGCACAGAGGGGCTGGTAGCCGGTGCCGATGGGCAGGAATTCGTGGAAGCGTTCCCAGTCCAGTTGGCGGATGTGGATGCGGAACTTGCCACCGCGATCGCGCACCCGTTCCCCCAATACCAGGTCTTCACCCAGTTGGCTGTTGGCCTGGCCCAGGCGGTTGAGCTGCTCTTGGAGGATGTCGACGCTGCGTTCGATGCATTGCTCGATGAATAGCTCGGCATGCTTGAAGTAGTAGCGCAACACGGCCTCGATCAGCGCGGCCGAGTGGGCGCGCAGGCTGAGCAGCCCGAGGTAGGGCAGCAGGCGCTTCCAGTTCAGCTCCTCGGCGCTGCGCAGTTCCTCGCTGCCGAGGCCGATCAGGGCGAACAGCCGCTCGGAAAAGGCATCCCGGGCACCACTCTGGAAGCGTGCCCGGTAGCGGTACTTGCGCCAGATCGGTAGCAGCAGCCGCTGCAGACGGTGATGGAACAGGTCGAGGAAGTCCCGGGTGGGGTTGTCGTCGTCACCCTCGTCCAGCACCTGCTCGGCATAGAAGGCAGGCAGTGGCGAGCCCGAGCCGGAGAGGCGGACGAGGTTCAGGCAGATACGCGCGCGCGTTTCGCCCCCTTCTTCGAAGAAGGTCAGGCTGTGGATGTCGGTGCCGGGGAAGCCCAGGCTCGGGTTGGCCTGGAACTCGATGCGATCGTAGAGGCGCTCCTCGTCGATCTCCTCGTCCGTGCCATCGGCCTGGTGCAGGTGTTCCATTGCCAGGAGCACAGCCTGGAACAGCGCGTATTCCCGGATGCCCTGGCTCAGGCGGCTCAGAGCAAGGGTTGCTGGCCCATGCGTGGTGTCCATTGGTACACCTCTCCCTGTGTGCTGCAGACCCGTAGCTCGTGGTACGAGTTGAGGCTTGCGTAGAGTGCGAAGAATTCGTTGAGCACCGAGGCGAAGACGAACAGGTCGCCGTCGCAGATGTAGCCCTCGGGATCGATGCTCATTTCGGTGCGCAGGCCTCGGACCGGCAGGCCGCGGTGGAGCCTGTCCACATGCTGGTGGCGGATCGACTTGAGGCCGTTGAGCAGGCGTTTGCTGACCTTTTCCGCGTGCTGGTCGTAGTAGCGCGGCAGGTCGTAGGTTTCGAGGATCACCTTCAGCGCGTCGACGTTGGCCAGCGAGAGGTAGTTCAGTGACATGTTGCTGATCAGCTTCCAGAGGAACTCGCGGTTGATCGGCGGGGCGTAGCTGGCGGTCACGGCGGTGATGTTGCGGAAGGTGAGGAAGTCAGGCGCCCCCTCTCCCGGATGGCAGATGTCTCCCAGGCGCAGGCGGCGCGGCAGGTTCTGGTTGGTGCAGGTCAGCTCCACGGAGAGGGTTTCCTGCTCCTGGCCGCTGCGCGCACCGAAGCTGAGGTAGGTGTCCAGTCCGTCGTGCAGCAGGGAGCTGCGCTGGCGCACGCTGTAGTGCGGCCGGGGCATCGGCACGTCGAAGCTGGCGTCGTGCTCGAAGGATTCGAACTGTACGTAGTCGCGATGGCCAACCCCGCCGGGCAGCCAGCCGCTGACGGTATCAACGGAGAACACGCCGCAGTGCTGTGGGTCGTATTCGGCCGGGAGGATCAGGTATTCGTCCTGCTTGCTGTCGAGACGGATGGGTAGGGCGTCGTGGCGGAACAGGTTGGCTACCGGGGTGCAGTAGAGCCTCAGATTGTCCAGGGTCGGGCGCAGGCGCTGGATGCCGCTGCGGCGGATGTCGAAACGCAGCTCCAGGCCCTTGGTCTGCTCCAGCTGCTCCTTGGGCAGGCCGCCGAGGCAGGCCAGGCCGGTGAGGTCGACGAAGAGGAACTTGTCCTGGAAGGCGAAGTACTCCTGCAGGTAGCGGTAGCCGCGGAAGGTGTTCAGCGGGTAGGGGATCAGCGCCTCCTCCTCGGCGAAGCCCACGGGGCGAATGCTGGTGGATGGCAGGCGCAGGCCGATGGGCTGGCCGCGCTCGTCCTGCAAGGCAACGTTGTTCGCATCCAGCGGCACCAACTCGATGTTGTCCAGGTCATGTACCAGCCCGAGGTAGAGCGTCTGGCTGATGTAGCGCTCGCCCGCCAGGTGCAGGCGCAGCCGGTCGAACGGGGGGGTGCCCAGGTGGCCGTCGTCGATCAGCACCAGGCGCAGGCTGAGCAAGGCGCCATCCCCGGTGATGGAGTAGCTCAGGCCATCGGCCCGCAGGGGCAGAATCTCGGTGGGGAAGCAGGTCTGGAAGCGGCAGCGCACACCATCCACCGGGTTGCTAGCCACGCAGGTCTCACGGGGCACCACCAGCGATTCACCCGCGCTGGCATATGGATCGAACTGCAGGATGCTGAACGCTGGCAGGGGGCGCATGTAGTTCGGCCACAGCAGGTGCATCAGCGAATGGGTCAGCTCGGGCAGTTCGTCGTCGAGTTTCTGCCGCAGCCGGCCGGTGAGGAAGGCGAAGCCCTCCAGCAGGCGCTCCACATCCGGGTCCCGCCCCGCCTGGGCGAGGAAGGGCGCCAATGCCGGGCTGCGCTCGGCGAAGCGGCGCCCGAGCTGGCGCAGGGCGGTCAGCTCGCTTTGGTAGTAGTGGTTGAAGGACATGGAGGACTGTGTTCCCGGTGTTCCTGGGCGAAGACTGGCGAAAGGGCCAGGGCGCTGTATTCGTCAGCCGATCAGTACGGTTCCCGAACCGCTGAGGACGACGTTGCCGTGACTGCCGATGCTTCCCACGGTGGCGGCAGGGCGCCCATTGATCAGTACGGTGGCGGAAAGGTTGGCCGCCATGGCCCCGCCGCAGGCCGACGGGTCGCCCTGGCGTGCGGCGGGCAGGCCGTCGAACAGCACGTCGGGTGATCCAACGGCGATCGGGTTGATCAGGTGGAACGGGATGGGACATGCCGTCGGGTCGGACAGGCGGGCGGCGGGTTTGCCGGACATGGGGTATCTCCTTACTGGACCTTGACCTTGCCGCTGCCGTCGAGGTGGGCGGCGAAGCTGACCTGTCGCCGGGTGCCGTCGATGTTCAGCGTGCCTTCGATGGAGAAGGACAGGTTGAGTGGGTCGTGCCGACGCGGCAGTGCGACCACGCGGACGCCCTGCAGCCGGGGTTCGTAGGCCTCGATGAAGCGCTCGATGGCGGCACGGGCCTGGTTGAGGGCGTCGTGCAGGCTCATGCGCATGTCGTTGAGGTCGGGCAACCCGTAGTCGGGCAGCGTTTGCACGCTGCCCGCCCGGGTGCTGAGCATTTTGGCCAGATGGTCGGCCACGGACGACATGACGGCGACTTCGCGGCTCAGCCCGACACGTTCGCGTGCCTTGCCGCCCAGTCGTTCGAACAGGCTGCCGTAACCGTCCATCTGCCGCCCCTTATTCCTTGTCCAGCTTGCCGACCAGGGACAGGGTGAAATCCGCCCCCATGTACTTGAAGTGCGGTCGGATGCTGAGGCTCACGCGGTACCAGCCCGGTTCGCCTTCGACATCGGTGACCAGCACCTGGGCTCCACGCAGCGGACGGCGGCTACGGACTTCGGAGCTGGGGTTCTCCTGGTCGGCCACGTACTGGCGAATCCACTTGTTCAGCTCCAGCTCCAGGTCGGAGCGCTCCTTCCAGGAGCCGATCTGCTCGCGCTGCAGCACTTTCAGGTAGTGGGCCAGGCGGTTGACGATGAACAGGTAGGGCAACTGGGTGCCGAGCTTGTAGTTCAGTTCGGCGGTGCGGCCTTCTTCGCTGATGCCGAAGAACTTCGGCTTCTGGGTGGAGTTGGCGGAGAAGAATGCGGCGTTGTCGCTGCCCTTGCGCATGGTCAGGGCGATGAAGCCTTCTTCGGCCAGCTCGTACTCGCGGCGGTCGGAAACCAGGACCTCAGTGGGGATCTTGGTTTCGATCTCGCCCATGCTCTCGAAGTGGTGCAGCGGTAGGTCCTCGACGGCGCCACCGCTCTGCGGACCGATGATGTTCGGGCACCAGCGGAACTTGGCGAAGCTGTCGGTGAGGCGGCTGGCGAAGGTGTACGCGGTGTTGCCCCAGAGATAGTGCTCGTGGTCGTTGGCGACGTTCTCCCGGTAGACGAAGGTCTTCACCGGGTTCTCTTCCGGGTCGTAGGGGTTGCGCAGCAGGAAGCGCGGCAGGGTCAGGCCGACGTAGCGGGCGTCTTCCTGTTCACGGAAGCTCTGCCACTTGGCGAACTGCGGGCCCTCGAAGTGGTCCTTCAGGTCCTTGAGGTCGGGCAGGCCGGTGAAACTCTCGATGCCGAAGAACTTCGGCCCGGCGGCGGCGATGAAGGGCGCATGGGACATGCAGGCGACGCTGGCGACGTACTGCATCGTCTTGATGTCGGGGGCGCTGGGGTTCATGTAGTAGTTAGCGATGATCGCGCCGACCGGCTGGCCACCGAACTGGCCGTATTCCGCAGTGTAGATGTGCTTGTAGAGGCCGGACTGGACCACTTCCGGGGAGTCCTCGAAGTCATCCAGCAGGTCCTGCTTGGAGACGTTGAGGATTTCGATCTTGATGTTCTCGCGGAAGTTGGTGCGGTCTATCAGCAGCTTGAGGCCGCGCCAGGAGGATTCCAGTGCCTGGAACTCCGGGTGGTGGAGGATCTCGTCCATCTGGCGGCTGAGCTTGGTGTCGATCTCCGCGATCATGCGGTCCACCAGGGCCTTCTTGACCGGCTCGCCCTGATTCTGCGGCTTCAGCAGTTCTTCGATGAAGGCAGAGACGCCTCGTTTGGCGATGCCGTAGGCTTCGTCCTCCGGGGTCAGGCTGGTTTCGGCGATGATTCGGTCGAGGATCCCGTGTTCGGCGGCCTTCGCCGACTGTTCCTGTGCTGCGCTGATACTCATGGTTCGCGTCCTTTCAATCTGTTCCGGTTGTTACTCGTCCTGGCTGGTATCGAGACCCAGCTCACCCAATACGCGGGTGCGGGACTCTTCGTCGGCCAGCACGCCTTCGATCGCCTTGCGGAAGGTGGGGGCGTTGCCCAGCGGGCCCTTGAGGGCGACCAGGGCGTCGCGCAGCTCCATCAGTTTCTTCAGCTCGGGCACCTGTTCGACCAGGTTGGCGGGGTTGAAGTCCTTCATGGAGTTGACCGCCAGGCTGATGCCCAGCTCGTCGTCTTCCTTGTCCTCCTGGAGGCGGTTCGGCACGTTCAGCGTGAGGCTCAGCTCCTGCTTGGCGAGCACTTCGTCGAAGCTGTTCTTGTCGATGCCGATCGGTTTGCGGTCCTCGACCTTGCGGTCGTCTGCGCGCTGGGTGAAATCCCCCAGCACGAGCAGCTTGAGGGGCAGCTCGATTTCTTCCTGGGCGTTGCCCGTGGCGGGCTTGAAGGTGATGTTGATGCGTTCCTTGGGGGCGACCGAGCCTTCTTTGGCCATGGTATGTCTCCTTTGCGTGGGGGCCCGAGGGCCTAGTCGAGTACCACCTCGAGATCGAGGTGGCACAGCCTGCGGTGAACCTCGTCCTTGCGTTCGCGCACACTGTGGTTCTGTGGCAGCAGCTCGCAGCAGCTATGCAGGAGGTTGAGCACCTGCAGGACGAGGTCGGGTTCCCAGGCGTGCAGGCCACTGTCCTGCAGGTCCTGGTCGAGGTTTTCGAGCTGGATACGGGCCAGCTCGTATTTCTTGGCGTGGTAGCAGAGCCGGGCCATGGCCAGTTGCCAGAAGAAGCGCTGGCGGCCGCCATGGGCTGATTGCAGGCCGTGCTTGAGGCGCTGGGTGGCGGCCTTGAGGCCGTCCTTGCGCAGGATGGCCTGGGCCTCCTGCAGGGCCTGCTCCCAGGCAGGCGCATCGTGGCCGCTGGTGGGCGTCGGGGCGGCATCGACGGTCTGCAGGTGAGGCAGGACGTGTGCGCTGATCCAACTGCGGGTAGCGGGATCGGCGAACGGGCTGCCATCGTGGAAGCGCAGTTCGACGATGCCCGGCAAACGGTGCAGGAACAGTGCGCACTGCAGTTCGACTTCGAGCATGGCGGCCTCCGCCCCCAGGCCCTGAAGGCATTCCCACGCCATGTGCTGGCCGTCCAGCCAGAAAGGCGCGCGGGCGATGCTGCCTTCCAGTTCGGCGAGCAGGTCGGCGTACTCGCCCTTGGCCAGCCGATCCCGGTAGTTCTCCAGCTTGTCCTTGGGCAGGTTGCGCAGGGGCGTGATCTGTTCGGTGTTGCGCTCCGGGAGGCTGTCGATCGCCAGCCAGAGCAGCGTGCGGTTAAGGCGCAGGGCGCGGATGTCGGTGGTGTTCTGGCGCAACCACCAGGTATTCAGGGGGCGGGCGGCGTCCTGCAGGGCGCGCAGGTTCTTCTGTGCGTCCCGCTCGTTCTCCACGGCGCTGGGTGAGGACAGCAGTTGGCTGGCCACCTGCTTGACCTGGGCCACGGTGGCGCTGACTGCGTTGTTCTCCGGTTGGCCTTTCGCAGCTTGGTTCACCCGCTCGTCGAGCCGGCGGCACAGGGGCAGGAGCAAAGGAGCATCCGCTTCCAGGCGCTTGCTCAGGCAATGGTCCAGGCGGGTGAGGGCGCTCGCCAGGTCGCGGAACAGGGGGAGTTGCTCCTTGATCGGCACAGCTTCGTCGAAAACCGGCTCCAGGCGTGTGGTCAGCCAAGCCAGGGCCGCCGAGCGAGTGCGCGGTTTGCGCGGGTGGAGGCCGTCCCAGCGCTCTTCACAGAGATGCAGCAGCAGGAGCAGTCCGGCATGGAGGCCCTGGAAGGATTCACATTGATAGAGGGCCCATGCCAGCCAGGCGGCTGGGCGCAGATCCTTCGACTGGGTGCGGAGCAACGCTTCGCTCTGTTCCCGGATCATCTGCCAGTCGATGGGCGCGCTGGTATGCAGGGAGGCTGCCTTGGCCAGCTCGTTTTCCAGGGCTTCGAATTCCGGCGAATAGCGGACGTCTTCACCCGCAAAGCTCTCCGCCGAGATAGGCGTGGCAGCCAGTTCCTGATAGTGCGCGCTGAGTTTGCCGGAGTAGCTCATCCTTGCTGGACTCCAATTGAAGGGGACTTCCTGTGGGGCAGTTAAGTGTCGCTGGGATTGCAATACCGATGGATAGACGCTCGGTCGTAGCCAATTGCCATCTTCAAGGGCGATCGATTATGGAGGGGCTTGGAAGAAGTGTGTTCGACATTGTTTGTAGGAAATAGAGACAGGTATTGAGCGTAGCGTCTCTGTAACTTCTTGACTGTTTGTAAGTGCTTGAACGGCTGGGAATATTGTTTGCTTTTTTTAAGCTTTAACTGTGCAAGAAGTTGCGTATTGAACGTATGGAAAGTGGCCGGAAGTGGTTTTATTTTTTATGTGCTTATCGCGAGGGAATGGAGCTTTATTTTGTAACTTGTTGGTTTAAAAGAAGTTTGCAGAGTTGGCATGTGACTTGTTTGTGAGTGGGGGCCTGAATTTACCGGGCCAATTATCAATCACGGCAAGGAGACCACCATGCCAACTCCCGCGTACCTGTCCCTCGAAGGCACCAAACAGGGCCTTCTCACCGCCGGCACCTTCACCGAAGACTCCGTCGGCAACATCTTCCAGGAAGGCCACGAGGACCAGATCCTCGTTCAGGCATTCAACCACCAGGTGATCATTCCTCGTGATCCCCAGTCCGGCCAGCCCACCGGCCAGCGTGTCCACAAGCCGCTGATGATCACCAAGGTCTTCGACAAGTCCTCGCCGCTGATCTTCAACGCCCTGACGTCCGGAGAGCGCCTGTCCAAGTGCCGGCTGGAGTGGTATCGCACTTCTTCCACCGGTACTCAGGAGCACTACTTCACCATCGAGCTGGAAGACGCAGTGATCGTCGATGTGCAGTCGCGCATGCCGAACTGCCAGGACCCGAACATGGCGCACTTCACCCACCTGGAAGACGTGTACTTCACCTACCGCAAGATCGTCTGGACCCATGAGGTCTCCGGCACGTCCGGCTCGGATGACTGGCGTACGCCGATCTCCGCCTGACCCTTCGGCCGGGGTTCCCCGGCCGAACTCCTTCCGCCCCGTCCGGGGCGGACCTACTCCGGAATCAGTTTGTCCACAAGCGTCGGGTCATCGATGAAGCGATTGCGCGTGCCCTGCAGGGCGGCGATGCGGTCGTTGCGGGCGCGTTCGGCGTCGTCGGGCGGGTCCTGGCGGTGCCACTGCTTGAAGACCTGCACCTGGCCGACGATGGGCAGACCGTACTCCACATGCATATAGAAGATGGCGCGGGCGACATTGCCCTTGGCCTCGTCCCTCGGCTCCATCAGCTGGAAGCTGCTCTTCAGCGGGCAGTCATCGATGGTGCGCGCGGAGGCGGCGTCACCCACCACGCCGAACAGCGCGTTGCGTCGTGCCAGTTCCACCCGTGCCAGTTCGGGGTAGAGGTTGTGCAGGTCGGCCAGCATGTAGGGGTATTGGGGGTTCGTCTCGCGGCACTGGTTGTCGGTGATGCAGCGCAAGGCGCTCTTGATCTGCTTGATGGAGTAGACCGGGCTTGCTGCCAGCAGGCCGCTCTCGCCCTGGAAGAGCTTGCCGCAATAGAGAGTGGTGTCAGCGCCGGCGTAGAGCTGTTTCCAGAAGGCCTCGCGGATCGCGGCCTTGGGATCTGGCAAGCGATTCTGGCCACCGGCAAGCAGTGGGGTGGAGGCGGCGAGGGCCGCAAGAGAAAGGGCTATCGCAACGACGCGCATGGTGATGACCCAGTAGGACGCCCCTTGGAGGGCTTGTTGTTATTCGGGACAGGCGGAGTCTAGCAACTGGGTTTTGCCAAGACAAAACCAAGCGACCGCTTGCTTGGGCTTGCAAATGGCCGTGTATGAATCGGCGCCGTGTGATGGGCATATCGTTTGTAGGGTCATGTAAGAGAATGCTTACAAGAACTGGCGGCTATAGCTGCTATCGCTGCTTGGCGGGCCTCACTAATCTACACGCCATAGGACGCCGCGCAGGAAGCGCACTGAAAAACACGGATGCAGTGGATTCTCCGCCAGGATGGCGGTTGATCAGGGATGTCAGGGAAACAAGTCTGCAGAAACCCCGCTTCGGCGGGGTTTTTCTTTTGCGCATTCAAACGCCTTCCCAGGGCGGTGCCGGGACTTTCTCCAGCAGGCTGTGCAGCAGCTCCAGGGTGGCCTGCTGGCGCTGGGCATCGCGGAACACCAGCCCCACCTTCAGCGGTACGCGCGGTTCGCTCAGGGGCTTCCACAGCAGGTACTGGTTGGCGTGCATCTGCCGCGCCCGTCCGGGCAGCACGGTGGCCAGCTGGGTATGGGGCAGGCTGTCGAGGATGCCGGCCATCTGGTTCAGCTCCGCCTGCACATTGGGCCTGCGGCCGAGCAAGGCCAATTGCTCCTGCCAGATCTGCCGCACGCGGAATTCCTCGCCCAACAGCAGCATCGGCAGTTCCGCTGCCTGGCTCAGCGACACCTTCTTGAACTCCCGCAGGGGATGTTCTTTGGGGATCACCAGTTGCAGCTCGTCCTCGTAGAGCTGCCGGCTGTGCAGGCCGGGCTGTCGCGGTGGCAGGAAGCCGATGCCGATGTCCAGGGTGCCGGTCAGCAACCGCCGCTCGATGTCCAGTCCCGACAGCTCATAGATTTGCACCACCAACTGTGGCTGGGCCTCCCGCAGCCGCTCCAGCAGCAGCGGCACCAGGCTGGCGTTGACGGTCTGCAGCACGCCGATGGCCAGGCTGCGCGGTGCCTGGCCGCGGAACCCGCGCAGCGCTTCGCGGGCACGTTCCAGGCCATCCAGCAGCGGCAGTGCGTGGCTGTACAGCGTGTGGGCGGCGAGGGTCGGCAGCAGGCGCTTGCCGCTGCGCTGGAACAGGCTCACGTCCAGCCCCTGTTCCAGTTGGCGGATATGCTGGGAAAGCGCCGGCTGGGACAGGCTCAGGCGCTCGGCAGCCCGGCCCACATGGCCTTCTTCATAGAGCGCGACGAAATAGCGAAGCTGGCGAAAATCCATAAGTTCTGCTTATCGATAAAGCTTGAAAATCGAAATGGCCCGACAACCCCGAAGCCCCTAGCCTAAGCAGCACAGAGACTGTATCTCGCGCTGGAGAGGGCGAATGTCCGGGATCGTAGTGCAAGGCGTTTTCATAGGTAAAGCCGAAGATATCGGTGGTGGGCTCAGCAGCGCAGTGGACAAGCAGGCGGTGAAGCACCGGCTGTGGCTGTGGCCCCAGGGACTTGGCAGCGACGAGCAGGGCGACCAGCGTTTTCACGGCGGCCCCGAGCGCGCCCTGCATCATTACCCGGCCGAACATTACCGCTACTGGCGCAAGCATTACCGCCACCTGGCCTGGAAGGCGCCGAGCTTTGGCGAGAACCTTTCCACCTATGGCCTCACAGAGGACCAGGTGTGCATCGGCGACATCTTCCGCTGGGGCGGCGCCCTGCTGCAGGTCAGCCAACCGCGCTCACCGTGCTATCGCCTGAGCCGCCGCTGGGGCATCCCGGCGCTGCCGGAGCAGGTGCAGGAGACCGGCCGTTGCGGCTGGTTCTACCGCGTGCTGCGTCCAGGCTTCGTCAGCCTCGACAGCACCCTGGAACTGGTCCAGCGCTCCTACCCGGGCCTGACCGTCGCCCACGCCATCCAGAGCTACTTCCACTACCCGCTGGAGCACGCCGGCCTGCAGCAGTTGCAGCAATGTTCGGCGCTCTCCTCCCGCTGGCGCGACACCGCCGCCCGACGCCTCGCCACCGGCGTGGTGGAGGACTGGAGTGCCCGCCTGCAAGGGTTGCCGCTGGAGGGGATGCGGGCATGAGCGACTACCGCATCGGCCTGCGTCGCGACCAGGTGCTGCTGGCGGAGCTGTCGGTCAACCAGGCCCGCTACGTCGAAGTGACCCGCGAACTGCGCGCCCGCTTTCCCCGGGAGGAGGGCTTCAGCCTGCACATCGAGCGCCGCCGCGAGCTGCGCCGCATCCTCGAACAGGGCCCGGAAGGGCTGCGCCTGCTGGGCATCGAATACCGCCATGAAGAGGTACCCGACCATGCGTGACCCGCTTGCCGGCATGCGCCTGATGAAGACCGTGGAGCGTCCCGAGCAGGTCTTCGTCCGTGGCCAGGGCTCCTGGCTCTGGGATGCCGACGGCCGCGCCTACCTGGACTTCACCCAGGGCTGGGCGGTGAACAGCCTGGGTCACAGCCCCAGCGCCGTGGTAGACGCCCTGAGACGACAGGCCGAAGCCGTTATCAACCCCGGCCCAGCCTATTACAGCCGCAGCTTGCTCAAGCTCGCCTCGCGCCTCTGCCAGGCCACCGACAGCGACCAGGTCTACTTCCTCAACAGCGGCGCCGAAGCCAACGAAGGCGCCATCAAGCTGGCGCGCAAATGGGGCCAGGTGCACCGGGGCGGCGCGTACCGCATCGTCACCGCCTGCAACAGCTTCCACGGCCGCACCCTGGCCACCATGTCGGCCTCCGGCAAGCCGGCCTTCGAGCACCTGTTCGAGCCCAAGCTGCCGGGCTTCACCAAGGTGCCCTACAACGACCTGGAGGCCCTCGAAGCCGCCGTCGACGACGAGACCGTGGCCGTCATGCTGGAGCCGGTCCAGGGCGAGGCCGGGGTCATCCCCGCCACCCTCGACTACCTGCAGGGCGCCGAGCGCCTGTGTCGTGCCAGGGGCGTGCTGCTGATCCTCGACGAGGTGCAGACCGGCATTGGCCGCTGCGGCACCCTGCTGGCCGAGGAGCTGTATGGCATTCGTGCCGACATCATCACCCTCGGCAAGGGGCTGGGCGGCGGCGTGCCCCTGGCCGCGCTGCTGGCCCGTGGCAATGCCTGCTGCTTCGAACCCGGCGAGCAGGGTGGCACCTACCACGGCAATGCCTTGATGACCGCTGCGGGGCTGGCGGTGCTGAAGACCGTGCTGGAACCCGGTTTCCTCGAACAGGTGCGCGAGGTGTCCCGGCACCTGCGCGACGGGCTCGCCCGGGTGGCGCGCCGCCACGGCCACGGCCCCCTGCGTGGCCACGGGCTGATGGTCGGCATGCCGCTGATTCGCCAGTCGGCCACGCGGGTGGCTCGCCAGGCGCTGGAGGACGGGCTGCTGATCAACGCCCCCCAGGCCGACTGCCTGCGCTTCACCCCCGCGTTGAACGTCAGCCTCGCCAACGTCGACGAAATGCTCAAACGCCTCAACCGCGCGCTGTCCCTGGCTCGCAGCAAAGAACCGGAGATCGCCTGACATGCGTGTCGCCATTCTTCAGCACGTCCCCTTCGAGGGCCCCGGGCGTATCGCCCAGTGGCTGGAGCTGCGCGCCACACAGGCGCGGATCTACCCTCTCCACGCGGGTGGCAGCCTGCCCGTGCCGGAAGACTTCGACCTGCTGGTGGTGCTCGGTGGCCCGATGAGCGTGCACGACGAGGCGCTCTACCCCTGGCTCCGCGAGGAGAAGGCGCTGATCCGTGCGGCGCTGGAGGGGGAGAAACGTGTCCTGGGCATTTGCCTGGGTGGCCAGTTGCTGGCCGAAGCACTGGGCGCCGAGGTACGCCCCGGGGAGGCCGAGATCGGCTGGTGGCCGCTGGAGAAGAACCCCCTGGCCGACCGCTCTCCGCTCGGGCGAATGCTGCCCCAGCGCCTGCTGGCCCTGCACTGGCACGGCGAGACCTTCGAACTGCCGGATGGCGCGATTCCGCTCTACGGCTCTGCCGCCTGTGCCAACCAGGGGTTCGTCTGGCGCGAGCACGCCATCGCCCTGCAATGCCACCTGGAAAGCACCCCGGAGAGCATCGAAGCCTTGTTGCAGGCCTGCCCGGAGGATTTGGCTCGACCGGGTTCGGTGGAGGATGCCGCCGCGATCCGTGACGGCTACCCCCAGTGCAGTGCCTTGGCGCCGACGCTGTTCCGCCTGCTGGACTACCTCACCGGCCCCCACGCCGTGCTGACCTGATTCCCTTCTCGAGTCCTTTTTCTCAACCGCCCGGCGGCCCTGTCTTTTGCCCCGGGCGGTTTTTCTTGGTGAGGATCTGATGCGGTTCGCGGAGCTCACCGCATCCTACGGACGTGACCGCAGCGGAGGGTGGAACGCGATTCATCGATCCAGCGGGAGGCCATGCAGAACGCCACTGGTGGATGGAAAGAGCGCCATCCACCCTGCGCCGTGGCCATCGCAGTGCGCTTCGGGGAATGCTGCGGAGTCGCCGTAGGATGGGCTTCGCTGTGCGAAGCCCATCATCCCGGCTCGCTTCAGGCCAGGGGGCCGTAGAGGGCGGCGCGGCGGTCGTTGAGGTAGGTCAGGGCCTGGCGGGAGCGCTCCAGCAGGTCCCGGCGCAGGTCGGCGAAAGCCAGGGTTTCCTCACGGCCACACAGGGCGGCCAGGCTGCCGTCCGGGGCGCTGACGCTGGAGAGGCCGCAGTAGCGGATCTCGCCTTCGGCGCCGCAGTAGTTGGCGTAGGCCAGGTAGCACTGGCTTTCGTAGGCACGGGCGCGTACCAGCACCTCGCAGACGAAGTCGAAGGGCGCCATGTTCGCCGTGGGCACCAGCACCGCGTCTGCCCCGGCCAGGGCCAGGCGGCGCACGTTCTCGGGGAACTCCACGTCGTAGCAGACCAGCAGCCCCAGCTTCCAACCCTCCAGTTCCACCAGCGGGGACAGGTCCTCGCCTGCGCTGAACATGCCCCGGTCCAGCTCGCCGAACAGGTGGGTCTTGCGGTAGTGGCCGAGGCGTGCGCCCCGGGCATCGATCAGTTGCACCGCGTTGTACAGCTCGCCGTTCCCGTCTCGCTCCGGGTAGCCGTAGAGCACGGCGATGCCGTGCTCCCGGGCGATGCCGGCGATGCGTGCCGCCCAGTCGCCATCGCAGGGTTGGGCCAGGCGCTGCACGGCCTCCAGGCCGATGTCGTAGCCGCTGAGGAACATCTCCGGCGTGATCAGCAGCCGCGCCCCGCGCCGGGCTGCTTCGGCCGCCCTTTGGCGCAAGCGCTCAAGGTTGGCCTCCGGCTCCAGCGGCAGTGGCGGGCATTGGTAGAGGGCGATGCGCATGGGGTTCTCCTGTCAGTCCGGCAGGGCGATGGGGCCGAGTTCGGCGAAGCAGTCGCCCGGGCCGGGGTTGTCTGCGGGGGTGCTGCCGCCGAAGTGGTGCATGATGCCCCACACCGCATTGAGTGAGGTCTGCACCGCGCCCTCGACCCAGGCCGGCGTCCACGACACATCGTCGCCGGCGATGAAGATGCCGCGCTGCTCGGCGGGCATGTCGTCCTGCATGAAGTGCGCGTACATGCGCTGGTTGTAGCGGTAGTGGCCCGGCAGCGCGCCCTTGAAGGCGCCGAGGAAGTGCGGGTCGGCCTCCCAGGACACGGTGATCGGGTCACCGATGATGTGGCTGGCGATGTCCACGTCCGGGTAGATCTTCTTCAGCGCGTCCAGGGCCAGCTTCACGCGCTTCTCCACCGGGTGCGGCAGCATCTTCAGCGCATCGCTCATCCACGAATAGGACAGGCAGATCACCCCCGGCCTGTCGTCGCCGTTGTCGAACAGGTAGGTGCCACGGGTCAGGCGGTCGGTGAGGGTCATGCTCAGGGTGTCGCGGCCGGTCTGCGGGTCCTTGTCCTTCCAGAAGGGCCGGTCGACCATCACGAAGGTCTTCGAGGACTGCATGTAGCGGGTGCGGTCCAGGGCCATCCACAGCTTCTGCGAGAACAGCGATTCCTCGCACTCGATCTGGGTGGTCAGCAGCCAGGTCTGGCAGGTGGCGAGCACGGCGGCGTAATGGCGGGTGTCGCCCCAGGTGTCGGTGACCGCCAGGCGACCATCAGCGGCGCGGACGATGCGCTTGACCCCCGGCCGCGCCGCACCGTTGTGCAGGGACGCCAGGCAGGTGCCCGCCGGCCAGTGCACGCAGCGCTCCGGGGCGTGGCGCCAGATGCCCAGGGGCACCTGCTGCACACCGCCGACGATCAGGTGCTGGTTGTCGTCGCAGGCGGTCATCACCACGCGGAAGATCTCCAGCATGGAATTGGGGAAATCCGAGTCCCAGCCGCCGGTGCCGAAGCCCACCTGGCCGAACACCTCGCGGTGGTGGAAGGAGAGCTGGGCGAACGCCTTGGAGCTGGCGACGAAGTCATAGAAGGTGCGGTCGTCCCAGAGCGGCACCAGGGTGTTCCACAGCGCCTTCAGGCGCTTCACGTCGCGGTCGCGGATGGCCTGCTGGATCTCGCCGAACTGTGCGCCGTCCTCCAGGGCATCGGCCCAGGCGTCGGCCACTTCCTGGAACAGCGCCGGCAGGTCTGCCAGCTTCTCGGCGTAGTAGGTCTTGCCCTCGATGTCGATCACCGTGCTGCCGGAAGCCGGGGTGAGCGGGTTGGGGAAGGGCTGGGTCTTGAGGCCGAGCATGTCCACGTAGTGGTAGAAGGCCGTGGACGAGGCCGGGAAGCGCATGCCACCCAGCTCGGCGATGATTCCGTCGGTGCCTTCGAAGGTCTGCGAGCGCAGGCGCCCGCCCATTTTCGAGGCCTCGTAGACCACCGGCTTCAAGCCCATCTTCATCAGCTCGTAGGCCGCCACCAACCCGGCGATGCCGGCACCGACGATGGCCACCTCGGCGCCGTGGTGCTCGGCCGGGATGCTGCCCAGACCGGCGGGGTGACGGATCCAGTCGTCGAAGGCGAAGGGGAAGTCCGGGCCGAAGATGGTGATGGGGTTCTTGCCGTCGGCGGGGTGGCGATTGTTGTTGTGCATGGCGACCTGCGAGGAATGCTTGAGGGGCTGTCTGTGCAGCGTTGGCACCATTCTAGGGAGGCTGAATTTCGTCTATAAGACGATTTATGTCGTCATTAATATGGATATAAATACAGAATGACGATATTTTTTAGCGAAATGTCGAATTCTTGTGTGCAGGTGATAAGTTCCTAGGAAATTTCCCTTGTGTCGTAGGTTGTTGGCTTTCGTGATGAAGGGAGGCGCCTCGGATCGTCCAGGCAGGGTGATCAGCCATCATGCGGGCCTTCGTATCCAGGACACAGGGAGATGGCTCATGCGTACATGGGTTGGCCGTTCGCTCGTTCTTTTCTGCACGGTGCTTGGGCTGCATGAGCAGGAGGCATGGGCGTTCCCTGCGACGTGCAAGGGATCGCCTGCGATGACCACCTACACCTTGCCTTCAAGCTTGACGGTTCGCCGCGACATGAGTGTTGGCGATGTGCTGTTCGACACCCAGGGCTGGGTCGGTGGAGGCCAGGCATACATCACCTGTGGCGGCTTCCTGCAGCACGGTGACCTGTGGCTCGATCGGGGCTTTACTGGAAGCCCTGCGGCTGTCCCCGGATTGCCTTATGTCTACGCCACGGGAGTCCCTGGGGTGGGGATTCGCGTCGCTTGGTCGCGAAATACGTCCACCCCGGCGCAGATGTCGGGTGGGCAGTACATGACTAGTCCGCGCATCAGTAACGAGTTGCTCGCATGGGGCCGCTACACTCCGGCCAACCTCTGGTGGATTCAACTGATCAAGACCGGCCCCATACGCAGCGGCACCTACTCAATCCCGACGGTCGAGGTCTTCTATCACAACCAGCTTTCCAATCGCCTGGCCTTTTCCGGGGTGAATCTGGCTGTGCAGACCCAGGGCTGTCGCCTGCTCAATCCCTCGCAGAACGTGCTGCTCGGCAAGTCCTGGATGAAGGATTTCAAGGGTGTGGGCAGCACCGCTTGGCCCAAGGACTTTGACATCGATCTTCAATGCGAGCCTGATATCGCAGTCTCCTACCGAATCGATGGGCTCAAGGTTGACGACTCCACCCTGAAGAACAGCGAAGGCCGTGACATGGCTAAAGGAGTCGGTGTTCAGCTGCTTAGCCGACATGGATTTGTGGGACCGCTGGCCATGGGCAGAGAGGTGCTCCTTGGGCGCACCGCCGCGTCAGGTACTTCCGTGGTGCGCATCCCGCTGACGGCTCGCTACCGTCAGGTCGACAGTGCGGTCGGCCCGGGTCAAGTGGTGACCTCAGCCACCATCACCCTGTTCTACCGCTGACCCCTCAGGCCGGCCCCGGAAGGGGCTGGCCCCGGTCGATCTTGCAACTGAGGATGATGGAGGTGGTGGTGCGCTCCACCCCTTCCACGTTGCCGATCTCGTCCAGCAACTGGTCCAGCCGCTCCGGCGACTCGGCTCGCAGCCAGGCCACATAGTCGAATTCCCCGCTCACCGTGCATAGCAACTGCACCTCCGCCATGCCGGTCAGGCGGCGCAGCACGTCCTTGCCGCTGCGTGGCCGCACGGTGATGCCCACGTAGGCCTGCAGCCCGCCTTCGGATACCCGCTGGCCCAGGCGCACGCCGTAGCCGCTGATCACCCCACTGCGCTCCAGCCGTGCCAGGCGCGAGTTCACCGTGGTACGGGCGATGCCCAGGCGGCGGGCGAGGGTGGCGATGCTTTCCCGGGCGTTGATCTGCAGCGCGGCAATCAACTGGCGGTCGGTTTCGTCGAGGAAGGCGAGGGCGTCTGACATGGCATGGATTCGGCGTCCAGGGGAGGACAAGGCTACCCGAATGGCAGGCCATGTCACGGTGCCGACGTTCGCATCACTCGTAGTACAGCGTCAGTTGCACCAGCGCCTCCACCGTCCCCGGCACCAACCGGGTGTCGTACTGGTAATAGCGAGCCGTCAGCGGGATGTTCACGAAGGCCTCCTGGCCCGACGGTAGCAAGGCATGGAAGACCTTCTCGCCGAAGACCACCGGCATACCGCCAGGCTCCCGCAGCAACTGCATGCCTACGCCCCTCGCAGTGGCACGGGTGTCGCTGTTCTTCACCACCGACGGCGAGGCCTTCAGTGGCGCGTCGAGGCTGTAGGAGACGCGCAGCTCCGGATCGCACTCCAGGGGAATCTGGAAAGTGTGCGGACGGGCCGTCGAGCCCGGTCCGTCGAAGTCACGCAGGTTCGCCTTGGCCAGACGTACCTCCATGTTCGCTTCAAGCAGTCGACACCCCTGCTTCTGGAACACCAGTTGGCTGGCGGAGAACTCCAACTCATTGGTCAGGAGGTCGTGGTAGTAGATACGGATCGGCGAGATGCGGAACGTGCCCGATGCCATGGGGCCGGTCTTGATCAACTGAATCCACCAGCGCTGGGCCGGGACGTAGTCATCACGGGCGATCTCGATGTTTGAGCGCGGCGATGTCATGAAGGCGCCGGCGTTCATGCTGCCAGGGGTCTGCTTGGCATTGTTGTACCAGGCCACCTTGATGCCGATGCCCGGCACCCCGGTCTCGTAAACGTACTTCAGCGAGGTCGACGCCATGTTGTTCGCATAGCCCTGGCTCAGCCAGAACGAGCCCCATCCCCGACAGCGGGCCGAGGCCTGGCCGTTACCGATCCAGCCGCCCGTGTCGTACAGCACGGTGCCAATGGGGACATCCCGGGGCACGGTGAGGGTAGCGGGCAGGGTGTGGGCAGTCTTCAGGCCCGAGCCGGTGCAACTGGCGCCCATCACAAGACTCGGCGCCAGCAGAAGAGCGAACGCATGAACGAAGGTAATGCACAGCTTGGTAGACATCGTCGGCACCGTGGGCGAGGGACGGGACATCCATAGAAGGGCGACCTACGGGCCTGCTGCCTTTAAACCAGCGGAGAGAGCCGGACGCGCTCTGCAGGTCTTTTTGACTACGCCCTGCGCGCTATCTGCTTACCTGACGGGTGGCTTCTTGTAGGTCATGCCGCACGGTGGCGGGCTTTTGAGGCCGTTAGAATCTCGGCCCATTTCATGTCCTGGATCATCAGCATGAACCGTAACGCATACAGCAAGCTGGCAGGTGCTTTGGCATCCCTGTTTGCCTCGGGCATTACCTGGGGCGCCAGTTGCAGTGGAGGGGATGCTCTGCGAACCAACTACACGCTCCCTGCAACCATCACTCTGCAGCGGGATGCCCCCATTGGCACCGTGCTGTACGACACCAACGGTTGGGTCGGCGGCGGAAGGGCCCTGAGTGTCTCCTGCAAAGGACCCGGCACGATCTGGCTAACCGACGGCTTTCGTGGCGGGGCGGTCAAGACCGCTCTGGAGCACGTCTACGAGACCGGGGTGCCGGGCGTCGGCATCAAGGTGGCGTGGAGCAACAATGGGCGTAACCCACCTACGTCCATGGGCGGCGGTCGCTACATGAACGACCCGCCGGCCGAAGTGCAGATCTCTGCTAACGACTACGTACCCGCCCAGCAGTGGTGGATTCAACTGATCAAGACCGGCCCTATCGAGTCAGGTACCTTCCAGATCAAGCCAGCGCGGGTGTTCTACCACAACCTGCTGTCCAACGAGCTGACGTTCACGCCGTCCCAGCTCGTGTTCAACAAGCAAGGCTGTCGGTTGCAGACCCCGAATATCACCGTGGCGTTGCCCGTGGCCAATCTCCACCACTTTCAGGGCGTTGGCAGCTCAGCCTGGCAAAGTCCGTTCAATGTTTCCCTGGAATGTGATCCGGATATCCGCATTTCCTACCGGATTGACGGGCAGCAGGTGGCGGATTCGGTGCTCAGGAATGGCGAGGGTGCCGAGATGGCCACGGGGGTGGGCGTTCAACTGCTCAAGGGGGGTGGGGATGGCGGCACCCCGCTGGTGCTGGGGGCCAAGGCTTACCACATGGACATGGGCGCCGTCGGCGGGCTCAGCAAGATTCTACTGATAGCCCGCTACTACCAGACCGAACCCCGCATTGTGCCCGGTGCGGTAATGGCCACGGCCACCCTGACCCTGTTCTACGAGTAGTGCGCCTGATCGTCCTGCGGCGATGGCCTACAGACGTGGCGGTCATACCGGAAGCCTGTCCGACAGAGCGCAGGGGGGCTAGCCGTTAGAGTTTCTCCCCGTTTTTTTCTTCGGTCATGCTCATGAACCTGCCTCCCCGCCTGTTCGCCAGCGCCCTGATGCTCCTGCTCACGTCCGGCACGGTCTGGGGAGCTAACTGCACCGGGTCTGCAAAAACCAATCAGTTACCTCTTCCCTCCACCCTGACTGTCCACCGCGATGTGCCGATCGGCACTGTGCTGTATGACACCGGCCGCTGGGTTGGCGGTGGCAGCGCCAGCGTCACCTGCACGGGGCCCGGCGAGCCGTGGATGGACCATGGCTACCGCGGGGCCATGACGCCAACGTCCCTGCAACACGTCTACGAAAGCGGCGTGCCGGGCGTCGGCATCAAGGTGGCCTGGGCCAACAACAGTAGCCGCCCGCCCGCCACCATGGGTGGCGGCATTTTCATGGACTACCCGCGCAGGGGGATGCCGATTCTCGCCACCTCCTACTCACCGGCTCAGTTGTGGTGGTTCCAGTTGATCAAGACCGGCCCCATCGAGTCAGGCACCTTCGGCATCAATCCGATCCAGGTCTACTACCACAACATGCTGACCAACGAGCTCACCTTCCCGCCGACCCGCCTGGTGTTCAACAAGACCGGCTGCCGGCTGCTCAACCCCGCCGTGACCGTGCACCTGCCCACCGCCAACCACCACCATTTCAAGGGTGTCGGCAGTTCCGCCTGGGAGCGTGCATTCGACATCCACCTGGAGTGCGACCCGGACGTCAGCATCTCCTACCGCGTGGATGGGACGCAGGCGGCGGATTCGGTGCTCAAGAACAGCGAAGGGCCCGGCATGGCCACCGGCGTTGGGGTCCAGTTGCTCAAGGGGGCGGGCGGTGGCACACCGCTGGTCCTGGGGGTCAAGGCGTATCACCAGACCAGCGGCCCCAGCGGCGGGCCGAGCCCCATTCCGCTGATTGCCCGTTATCACCAGCACGAACCGGACATCACCCCCGGCGCGGTGGTGACCACGGCCACGCTGACACTGTTCTACGAATGACGCCCCTCAAGCCCCGAACAACTGGCGCAGCGCGCTGGGGGAGAGCCCCGTCCAGCGCCTGAGCGAGCGGCGGAAGTTGGTGCTGTCGTGAAAGTGCAGGTACGCCGCCACCTCGTCGTTGCCGTAGCCCTTGATGCGGTAGAGGTAGAGCGCCACGTGCTTGCGCACCAGGTCGCGCTGCTCCTGGTAGTGCGTGCCGTGCTTGGCCAGCTTGCGCTTGAAGGTGGCCGGGCTCATGGCGAAGGCCAGGGCCGCATCCTCCAGCACCGGCGCCTCGCGCACCCGCTCCAGCAGCCAGCCGTAGAGCCGGTCCAGCAGGCTGGCGCGATGGCCCAGCGCCGCCAGGTGGCGCGCGCATTCCTGGCGTGCCACCTGGCCGGCGGTCTGCGAGGCTTCCGGCAGTGCCTGGGTCAGCCAGGCGCGCGGCACCTGCATGGCGTCCACGTGCTGGTCGAAGCGCACCTCCTCCCCCAGGTGCACCCAGTACTGCTCGATGCAGCGCGGCTGGGCATGGGCGAAGTGGTAGCGCCACGGCAGCCGCTCCCCGCCCAGGCGCCGGCACAGTGCCGCCACCGCCGTCATGCTCGCCTCCAGCAGGAAGCGCCGGTGTTCCCCCGCCCCGCAGGCGTCCACCCAGTAGAGCCAGGCGTCCTGCTCGTCCAGCACCAGCCGGGGCGCCAGCAACGGCGTCAGCAGCGCCCGCTGGCGGATCAGTTGCCCCAGCGCATCCTGCAGGTGCTCGGCATGCAGCAGGGTGTGGCTGGCGGCGCCGTAGTGGCCGGGCAAAAGCCGCTGGCCTAAGAGAAAGGCCGTGTCATCGGCCGCCAGCAGGCGCCGGGCATTGCCGATCAGCCCGAGGAATTGCTGCGGGCTGACCAGTTGCCCGCCGGCGAGGATGTCCTCGTAGAACAGCCCGGTGCCCCGCAACAGGCGGTGGCTGTCGATCCCCCGCGAGAGCGCCAGGTCGATCAGTACCGCCGGCTGGCCGTGGGCCGGGATGAAGCGGCTGTCGCACTCGTACCAGTCACCCCTGATGGTCATCGCGCACCTCAGGCACTGTGGGCCAGGCGCGGCGAGCGGGCCTTCGCCAGGGCCAGGTTGAGCCGTTGCAGCAGCGCCTCGGGGCTCTCGTCCAGGGCCATCGCCACCGCCGTGCTGGCGCGCAGTTGCAGGCGCTCGCCGTGCTGGCGGGTGCGGTGGGCGAAGTGCGCCACCGCCTCGCCCAGCTCCGTGGCCAGTTGGTGCGCCTGGCGCTCGCCGGTGTTCGGCAGCAGCACCACGAAGCGGTCGCCGGCCAGGCGGCAGAGCAGGTCCTGACGGCGCAGGTTGAGCAGCAGCAACTGGGTCAGGGCCAGCAGCAGGTGGTCGCCCTCGGCATGGCCGAAACGGTCGTTGACCTGGCTGAAGTCATCGATGTCGAGGATCACCAGTGACAGCGGCTGGCCGTTCGCGGCGGCCTCGCCCAGGCCCAGCTCCAGTTGGCGGCGCAGGTAGTCGGCGTCGCCCAGCGGGGTGAGCGTGTCGAACTGGCGGTGCTCGCGGAACAGCCGCTCGCGCTTCTCCATCTGCGCGCTGATGGCCAACTGCTCGCGGTGCCAGTGGTAGATGCCCAGGGTCAGCAGCACCAGGCCGATGGGCATCGGCACCGACTCCAGCCAGTGGTCCCAGTGCACCGTGTCGGGTATGCGGATGAACTCGTCGAGGCTGTCGATCCACCAGGAGAAGAACACCCCCGCCAGCCCCAGCACCAGCAGGTTGGTCACCCGCCCGGCGGGCCGGCTTTTCAGCACCAGGCCGATCCACACCAGCGCCAGCAGCGCCGAGCCGCCCTCGCCGAGGATGTCCAGCCAGACCCACTCCGACGCCGCCTTCAGGTCGCCCACCGCCAGGTGCAGCAGCAACCCGGCATTGGCAGCCAGGAACAGCGCGGTGAGCTTGAGGCGGTGCAGCTTCAGCAGGGAGGTCATGGGCAGGTCCGGCGGGTTAGACCGGGCCAGCAGAGCAGATGATTGTGACGGCGAGGTTGCAGCGCCGGAGCGGGGTGGGAGGGTCGAATCGGCTCAGGGCACATGGGCAGATTTTCAGGTGCCCGGGTCGCATTCCGTAGGGGCGAACTCATTCGCCAAGCAGCCCGCAGGGCTGCCCCAGCGTGGCCTGGACGCTGCGTCGCCCCTGCGGGTCGGTGGGCGAATGAATTGGCTCTGTCTGCGTTAAGTGTTGCTAGAGGATTTGAGTCCAGCTGATTGCCGAGCTCTGGTGATGATTCTGGTTTCGCCCTCCCGGGCGAGTCCCTTTTTTCAATCGCCAAAAAAGGAACCAAAAACGCTTGCCCCATCATCCGGCCCCGGCTTCGCCGGGGTTCCCTCACTCCATCGTCGCTCTGGGGGCCGGCGCGATGGGCCATCCATGGCCTGGCGCGCCTCTCGCGGCATCCATGCCGCTCGTCCCCCGGCGCAACGACTGCGTTCGGCCTCCTGGAGGGGCGTTGGCGGCTGCTCCAACTTTCTTCGTCCAGCGCATCGCCACGTGGTGCGCACAGGCTTTCGTAGGATGGTGTAGAGCGAAGCGAAACCCATGCGGTGGCGGTGGCACGACCCCTTGGGCGCCCGGAAATGGCCGTGCTTGAGCCCTTGCATTAAAACCACAACAGCTAACGCCGACAGAGCCAATGAGTTCGCCCCTACGGCGGCTCTGGAGGGTCCTATCAGCTCAAAACCCCAGGGTTACCCCCGCAAAACCCTGCCATTGCGGCCCGGTGCCGTTGGCCTGTCACAGAAGCTTCATCCGTGCTGCCTAGCGTCCGCTCCCACATTGCCGGGCCATTTGCTCGGCCTGGATTCCATCTTGGGGAGAGCATTCATGTACAAGCGCAGCACCGCCGCCCGGCTCGCGGGCTTCACCTTCAGCGCACTGACCCTGGCCATGGCCGGCGTCGCGCTGGCCGCCGACGAGGGCGCCGCCGGCGCTACCGAGCACGTCGAGGTGGTCGGCCAGGCCGTGAGCATCGACAAGGCCCTGAAGGAGCAGCGCGCCTCCGACAGCGTGGAAAGCGTGGTGCATGCCGATGGCGTCGCCCAGTTGCCGGACCAGAACGCCGCCGAAGCGGTGCAGCGCCTGCCCGGCGTCTCGGTGGAGCGCGACCAGGGCGAAGGCCGCTTCGTCAGCGTGCGCGGCCTGGGCCCGGACCTGAACAGCGTCACCATCAACGGCACCCTGGTGCCGGCCCCGGAAAGCGACCGCCGCGCCGTGGCCCTGGATGTGCTGCCCGCCGAGCTGGTGCAGTCGCTCACCGTGATCAAGACCCTCACCCCGGACATGGACGCCAACTCCCTTGGTGGCACCGTCGAGGTGGAGAGCCTCTCCGCCTTCGACCACGAGGGGCTGTTCTACACCGGCAGCACCGAGGCCAGCTACGACGAGAACACCGACAAGACCAGCCCCAAGTTCTCCGGCGCCATCAGCGACCGCTTCAGCCTCGGCGACGGCATCGACAACTTCGGCGTGGCCGCCGCCCTGAGCTGGCAGGAGCGCAAGTTCGGCTCCGACAACGTCGAGACCGGCGGCGCCTGGGACTTCGAAAACGGCGCCCGCCTGGAGGAGCTGGAGCAGCGCGACTACGCCATCACCCGCGAGCGCGCCGGCGGTGGCCTCAACTTCGACTACAAGCCCGACGACGTCTCCAGCTACTACCTGCGCACCCTCTACAGCCGCTACAAGGACAGCGAGACGCGCAACGCCGCCGGCATGGAGTTCGACGATGCGCGCCTGCCGGGCGAGACCGGCGATGGCGAGGGCTACCGCGAGCTGAAGGACCGCGAGGAAACCCAGGAGATCCAGTCCTACGTCTTCGGCGGCGAACGCATGATGGGCCTCTGGACCCTGAGCGGGCAGGCCGGCTACAGCCGCTCCAGCGAAGACAGCCCCGGCCACATCGCCGGCGCCACCTTCAAGGGCACCCGCGACTTCACCGGCACCGGCTTCGACGACAGCAGGAAGCCTCGCCTCAACGTCGAGGACGGCTTCTACGACCCGGCCAACTTCGCCCTCGACCAGGTCGACTGGGAAAAGCAGAACACCAAGGACACCGAGAAGAACATCCGCCTCGACCTCGCCCGCGACTACGACCTCTCCGGCTACGCCGCCCAGGCCAAGTTCGGCGGCAAGCTCAGCCGCCGCGACAAGACCAACGACCTGGAAGCCTGGACCTACGAGGACCTGGACACCTTCTTCACCGACGAGCAGCTCAACCTCGGCCAGTTCCAGAAGGGCACCGTGCACTACGCCCTCGACCGCTTCGGCCCCGGTATCAGCGCCAGCGCCGTCAAGGGCCTGCTCGGCCAGCTCAACGCCGCCGACTTCTACAACGAGGAAGAGTCGCGGGTGAACGACTTCGACATGAGCGAAGACATCAACGCCGCCTACCTCATGAACACCCTGGACGTGGACGACTGGCGCTTCATCGCCGGCATGCGCTACGAGGGCACCGAGTTCGAGGCCAAGGGCACCGGCATCCGCGACGGCGACTTCGAGAGCATCGAGCGCAAGCGCGACTACCACCACTGGCTGCCCGGCCTGCACGCCCGTTACCAGATCGACAAGGACACCCAGTTGCGCGCCGCCTGGACCAAGTCCGTGGTGCGCCCGACCTTCGGCCAACTGGCCCCGGGCTTCGTCATCGACGGCGACGAGGCCAGCTTCGGCAACCCCGACCTGTCGCCGCTGGAGTCGAGCAACTTCGACCTGGGCATCGAGCACTACCTGGGCCGCGCCGGCGTGGTCTCCGCCTTCGTCTTCTACAAGGACATCGACAACTTCATCTACAACACCGACCTCGCCGGCAGCGGCGCCTGGGCGACCTTCGACGAAGCCAACACCTTCGCCAACGGCGACAGCGCCAAGCTCTACGGCCTGGAACTGGCCTACTCGCAGAAGTTCGACTGGCTGCCCGCCCCCTGGAACGGCCTGCTGCTGGGCGCCAACGCCACCTTCAGCCGTTCCGACGCCAGCATCGAGGGCTTCGACCAGGCCAGCGGCCGCACCCTCGAGCGCGACATCGACCTGCCCAACCAGTCCGACACCGTCGGCAACCTGATCCTGGGCTGGGAGAACGACAAACTCAGCCTGCGCCTCTCGGCCAACTACAAGTCCGACTACCTCTACGAAGTGGCCCCGGTGGGCGACCGCCAGCACGACCTGCACGTGGATGCGCAGACCTTCGTCGACTTCAGCGCCCGCTACTTCCTGACGAAGGAGCTGCAACTGTCCTTCGAGGCGCAGAACCTCACCGACGAGCACTACTACGTCTACACCGGCAGCCGCAGCTACAACGCCCAGTACGAGGAATACGGCCCCACCTACAGCCTCGGCCTGACCTTCACCCACTTCTGATCGCCGCGCCCTCCCCGCTAGGGGAGGGCCGTTCCCCCGCATCGCCTGGAACCGCCCGATGACCCACACCCGCACCCGCAACCCCCTGCTGCTCGCCGCCCTGCTCGGCCTGGCCGCCTGCCAGCCGCAGCCGCCCGCCGAAGCCCAGGCCCCGCAACTGGCCCTCAGCCCCTGGGGCGCCTCGGCCAAGGTCAGGGCCGACGACCTGCGCCCGCTGCCCGGCTCCGCCCTGCGCCTGGCCGCCAGCGAGCGCAACGGCCTGCTCCTGCTGGACGGCGAAGGCCGCGAGCTGGCGCGCCTGCCCGGCTCCTACTCCGGCCTCGACCTGCGCAGCGCCGGCCCCAAGGGCGTGATCGTTGCCAGCCTCGACAACGCCACCCAGCAGGCCACCCTGGTGAGCCTGGACACCGACACCCATCGCTGGGGCCGCCCGCTGCAACTGCCGGCCCGCGACTACGCCGTGGCCGGGCTCTGCCTGTACCGTGACGACGCCCGCAACCTCTACCTGTTCCTGGTAGGCGAAGACGGCCATGGCGAGCAGTGGCTGGTGGGCGCAGGCCCGCGCCTGAATGCCGAGGCCCGGCGCGTGCGCGGCCTGGCCCTGCCGCCGGCCGCCGAGTACTGCCAGGTGGACGACGCCGCCAACCGCCTGTTCGTCAACGAAGAGAACGTCGGCCTCTGGGCCTACCCGGCCCACCCGGAAGCCGACAGCGCCCGCGTACCGGTGGACCTGGTCGCCCCCTTCGGCGGCCTGGCGAAAAGCGCCGGCGCCCTGGCCGTGGTCCCCGGCGGCCTGCTGGCGCTGGACCCTGCCGCCGCCCGCCTGCACCTCTACCAGCAGCAGGGCGAGGCCTGGAACGCAGTGGCCAGCCTGGCGCTCCCCGGCCTGGACGAGCCCGAGCGCATCGCCGTCGCCGGCAGCGCCCAGGGCACCGACCTGCTGCTGCAGGACGACGCCAGCGGGCGCCTGTACCAGGGCCGGCTGGACTGGCAGGCGCAGCCCGTGGCCCTGCCGCCGGTGCTGCCCAGCGTCGCCGCCCTGCGCCAGAGCGAGCCGGTGGGCCGCCAGGGCGACGCGGCGGACGACCCGGCCATCTGGGTCAACCCCAACGACCCGGCCGCCAGCCGCGTGCTCGGCACCAACAAGAAGCAGGGCCTGCTGGTCTACGGCCTCGACGGCCAACTGCTGCAGGAGCTGCCGGTGGGCCGCCTGAACAACGTCGACGTGCGCCCCGGTTTCGCCCTCGGCGGCCAGCGGGTCGACCTGGCGGTGGCCAGCAACCGCGACCGCAACAGCCTCAGCCTGTTCGCCATCGACCGCACCACCGGCGAGGTGAAGCCGGCCGGCGAGGTGCGCACCCCGCTCAAGGAGATCTACGGCATCTGCCTGTTCCAGCCGGCCTCCGGCGAGCTCTACGCCTTCGCCAACGGCAAGGACGGGCGCTTCCTGCAGTACCGCCTGGACGGCGCCAGCGGCGAGGCGAGCGGGCAACTGGTGCGCGAGTTCCGCGTCGAGAGCCAGCCCGAGGGCTGCGTCGCCGACGACCAGCGCCAGCGCCTGTTCATCGGCGAGGAGGACGTCGGCGTCTGGGCCCTGGACGCCCGCGCCGACGCCCCCGCCGACCTCAAGTCGGTGATGAAGGTGGGCGAGACGCTGCACGCCGACGTCGAGGGCCTGGGCCTGTACCAGAGCGAGGCCCGCGACTACCTGGTGATCTCCAGCCAGGGCAACGACAGCTACGTGGTGCTCGACGCCGAGCCGCCCTTCGCCCTGCGCGGTGCCTTCCGCGTCGGCCTCAACGCCGCCGCCGGCATCGACGGCGCCTCGGAGACCGACGGCCTGGACGTCACCTCCGCCAACCTCGGCGGCCCCTGGAACCAGGGAATGCTGGTGGTGCAGGACGGCCGCAAGCGCATGCCCGAGCAGACCCAGAACTTCAAGTTCGTGCCCTGGGCCGAGGTGGCCCGGACCCTGGGTCTGCACTGAGCTGTCATCAATCCGTCATCGCCGCGTAATCGAATAGGGCCCTGCGGGGCCCGGCCACACGAGGAACCAACCATGCACGCAACACTGGAACAGATGACCGTCTGGGGCCTGATCAGCGACGCCAGCCTGCTGGTGAAAGGGGTGATGGCGATCCTGCTGCTCGCCTCCCTGTTCAGTTGGTACCTGATCGTCCAGCGCGGCACCCTGCTGGCGCGCGTCGAGCGGCAGGCCAAGGCCTTCCAGGCGCGCTTCCGTGGTACCGCCGACCTCAACCTATTGCAGCGCAAGGACGGCGAGCCGGACGAGGACGCCGCCCTGGAGCGCATCTTCCAGGCCGGCTACCAGGAATTCGCCCAACTGCGCCGCGAGCCGGGCATCGCCCCGGAGAGGGTGGTGGACGGTGTCGAGCGCAGCCTTTACGTCGCCATCGCCGAGGAGGAAGAGCGCCTGGAGAAGGGCCTCACCTTCCTCGCCACCGTCGGCTCGGTCAGCCCCTACATCGGCCTGTTCGGCACCGTGTGGGGGATCATGAATTCCTTCATCGGCCTGTCCCAGGTGCAGCAGGCGACCCTCTCCACCGTCGCCCCGGGCATCGCCGAAGCGCTGATCGCCACCGCCATCGGCCTGTTCGCCGCCATCCCCGCGGTGATCGCCTACAATCGCTTCTCGGCCCGCGCCCAGGGCCTGGTGGCGCGCTACTACGCCTTCGGCAACGAACTGCAGGGCCGCCTGCAACGTCGCCTGGCCGGTGCCAACCCCGTCGCCGCAGCAGCCTGAGGTGCAGCATGCTCGTCCGCCCCCAGCGCAAGCACGGCCCCAAGGCCGAAATGAACGTGGTGCCCTACATCGACGTGATGCTGGTGCTGCTGGTGATCTTCATGGTCACCGCACCGATGCTCACCCAGGGCGTGAAGATCGAACTGCCCAAGGTGGCCAGCGAGGCGCTGCCCCGTGACAGCCAGCAACGCATCCTCACCCTCTCGGTGCAGGCCGACGGCGGCTACTACTGGAACCTCGGCACCGAGCTGGACACCGAAAACCGGACCGACAGCGCCGTGGCCCTGGAGGAAATGACCGCCAAGGTGGGCGCGCTGATCGCCGAGCGCGGTGACACCCAGGTGTACATCCGCGCCGACCAGGACGCCGGCTACGGCAAGGTGGTGGCCGCCATGGCCGCGCTGCAGCAGGGCGGGGTGGCCAACCTCGGGTTGATCACCGAGGCGCCGCAATGAGCGTGATGGTCATGAGCGATGCGCCTCTCTTCCGCCTGCCGCTGCCCGGCGCCCGCACCTGGCGTACCGTCTTCGCCGCCGGCTGCGCCCTCGCCCTGCACCTGGGCGTGCTGGCGCTGCTGATGGCCGGCTGGGCCCCCGAGCGCCCCGCCGAGCCCGTGCAGCGGGTGCTCACCACCCAGCTCATCAGCCTGCCCGCGCCGACGCCCGAACCGGCCCCCGCGCCCCCGGTGCCGGCGCAGCCGGCCGTGGCCGAGCCCGCCCCGGTGGAGCCGCCGCCGGCGCCGCTCGAACCGCCGAAGCCGCAGGTGGACCCGCGAATCGAGCAGCGCAAGCTGGAGCAGGCCGCCCTGGCCCGCAAGCGCGTGGAAGAACAGCAGCGCCAGGAGCAGGTGCAGCGGGAAACCCGGCGCCGCGAACAGCAGCGCCTGGAGGCCGAGCGCGCCGCCGAGCAGCAGCGCCAGCAGGAGCTGGCCCGCCAGGCGGAGCAGCAACGCCTGGCCGCCGAGCGCGCCCGCCAGGCTGAGGCCGCCGCCAACAGCCGCCAGTACCTGCCGATCGCCAAGGAAGCGCCGGACTACCCCCAGCGCGCCCTCGACAAGGGCATCCAGGGCGACTGCACGGTGGAGTACCGGGTCAACCCGCAAGGCCGCGTCGAGGACCCGCAGGTGGTGGGCGACTGTCACCCGCTGTTCATCCGCCCGTCACTGGCCGCAGCGCAGACTTTCCGTTACCAGCCGCGCCTCGAAAACGGCCAGCCCGTGGCCGTGCCCGGCGTGCGCAACACCTTCCACTACCGCATCGAACGCTGAGCACGCAGCGCCGGCGCATAACCAGAAGAGAGACGTGATGAACCGGGACTACGACGCTTTCCACGCCGCACTGGCCGCCCACGACGACGTGGCCATCAACCCCAGCGGCAACCGCCCCCTGGACCAGATGGTCGATGCCGGCCGCCGCAACGTCCTCAAGGGCGGCCTGGCCCTCGCGGCTCTGGGCTTCTTCGGCGGCGGCATCAGCGCCTGCCGCACCCTGGCCGAGACCCCGCTGCTGGGCTTCAAGGGCGTGCCCCAGCAGTTCGATGCGAAATTCGACCAGGTCATCGTCGCCGAGGGCTACAGCGCCCGGCCGTTCTTCTCCTGGGGCGATGCCGTGCTCGCCGATGCCCCGGCCTTCAAGGGCGACGCCAGCGAAACCTGGGAAGACCAGCTCAAGCAGGCCGGCGACAACCACGACGGCATGCACTTCTTCCCCTTTCCGGAGGCGCCCAACGACCACGGCCTGCTGGTGATCAACCACGAGTACATCAACCCCACCCTGCACGCCGCCGGCATCGTCTACGTCGATGGCAAGCGCAAGGTGGAGGACGTGAAGAAGGAGCAGGCCGCCCACGGCGTCAGCGTCATCGAGGTGAAGAAGGACGGCAGCGGCCACTGGCAGCGGGTCGCCGGCTCGCGCTACAACCGCCGCATCTCCACCCTCACCCCCATGCAGCTCAGCGGCCCGCTGGCCGGCAACGCCGCCATGAAGACCGCCTCCGACCCCAGCGGGCGGGAGGTGATCGGCACCCTCAACAACTGCTCCATGGGCGTCACCCCCTGGGGCACCTACCTCGCCTGCGAGGAGAACTGGCACAACTACTTCATCAACCGCGACGCGGCCGACCATGCCCAGCGCGTGTCGCACAAGCGCTACGGCATCGCCAAGGAAGGGCTGAGCAAGAACTACGGCTGGGAGACCGCCGACCCCCGCTTTGACGCCACGCCCTACCGCGACCAGCCCCACGACGGCCATGTGCAGGAGCCCAACCGCTTCGGCTGGGTGGTGGAGATCGACCCCTTCGACCCCACCAGCAAACCGAAGAAGCGCACCGCCGTCGGCCGCTTCTGCCGCGAGTGCTCCACCCTGTCACTCGGCAAGGATGGGCGCATGGCCTACTACTACGGCGACGACACCAAGGGCGAGTACATCTACAAGTTCGTACCCAGTGGCCGCTTCGACGCCGCCAACCCCAGGGCCGCCCGCGACCTGCTGGACGACGGCACCCTCTACGTCGCCCGCTTCGACGACGACGGCAAGGGCCAGTGGCTGGCCCTGGTGCACGGGCAGAACGACCTCACCGCCGAGAACGGCTTCCCCAGCCAGGCCGAGGTGCTGCTCAATGCTCGTGCCGCCGGTGACGTTCTCGGCGCCACGCCCATGGACCGCCCCGAGTGGGTGGCCGCGCACCCGGAGACCCGCGAGGTCTACGTCACCCTCACCAACAACGACGAGCGCGGCACCAAGAAGCCGGTGAACGCCGCCAACCCGCGCCCGCACAACCTGCACGGGCAGATCCTGCGCTGGAACGAGGCGGGCGGCGACCCCACCGCCACCACCTTCGAATGGGAGATCTTCCTGCTCGCCGGCGAGCCCCAGGGCGCCAGGGACGACAAGGGCCAGCCGGTGCCGGCCAACCTCATCGGCACCATCAACGGCGACGCCTTCTCCTCCCCGGATGGCCTGGCCTTCGACCCCGCCGGCCGCCTGTGGATCGAGACCGACTTCGACGACATCGAGCCGGCCATGGCGCGCATCGGCTGCAACCAGTTGCTCTGCGCCGACCCCAGGACCCGCGAGGTGCGCCGCTTCCTCGTCGGCCCGCGTGGCTGCGAGCTGACCGGCATCACCTTCACCCCGGACGGCCGCAGCATGTGGGTCAACATCCAGCACCCCGGCATCAGCTACCCCGCCAGCGACGGCAAGAGCCGCCCGCGCTCCACCACCGTGCTCATCACCAAGAACGACGGCGGCGTGATCGGCAGTTGAAGGGCCTCAGGTCCCCGGCATAGCTCGGCAACGAACTGGCAAGCCATGCAACGGCAAGCGCCATTTGCACATCCTGCTTGCCCTCAATCGCCCGGCAGCGCCTGCACCGCCTTGCAACTGGCCTCGTAGTGCTGGGCGCAGGCCGCCCGGTACAGGCGGCGGGCCTGGTCCGGGTCGCGCGGTACGCCTTCGCCGCGCAGGTACAGGCTGCCGAGCACGTGCTGGGCCATGGGGTTGCCGGCGGCAGCGGACTGATTCAGGTAGCGCAGCATCTCCGGCTGGTTGGCCAGGGCTGGGTCGTTGCGGCCGGTGTAGAGAAAGGCCAGGCTCACCGCCGCCATGGCGTGGCCCTGGTCGGCGGCGCGGGCCCACCAGTACTGGGCCTGGCGGTAGTCCTTGGCCACGAAGAAGTGGCTGCCCAGCTTGAACTGGCTCTCCGGGTCGCCGCGCTGGGCCTGCACCTGCAGCACCTCTTGCTCGCTGGGCGGCGTCTCGCGGATGACGTTGGCCGGTGCCTGCGGCTCGGCAGGGCGCTCCGGTGTCTTGGCGGTGTGGGTGCAGCCGGCCAGCAGGACGGCGGCCAGCAGCGGGACGGACAGGCGGGACAGTGACGGACGCATGGAGGCTCCTCGGCCAGGGCAGGGATGGGCGGCGGCGCCGGGCGTACAGGGTGATCGGCTTCCGGCCGTGCTTCAAGGTGTTGCCGCCAGTGGGACCGGCCCCGCGTGAAAGGGTTCTCGTCGGTTGCCGGCTCGGGGTTGGCTTTGTGAAATTTATTGGATAGATTTTCATGAAATTAAATCTACAAAATTTCACGAGGCCCCCATGTTCAAGCAATCCGCCCAGCATGTCGGTACCTGGTACGCCGCCGCCTTCCCCGGCTCCATTCCGCTGCGCCCGCGCCTGCAGGCGAGCCAGGACTGTGACGTGGTGGTGGTCGGCGGCGGCTTCAGCGGCCTGCACACCGCCCTGCGCCTGGCCCTGGCCGGCAAGCGCGTGGTGCTGCTGGAAGCCAGCCGGCTGGCCTGGGCGGCCTCCGGGCGCAACGGCGGGCAGGCCTTGCTGGGCTGGTCCTGCGACATGCCCCCGCTGGAGAAGGCGCTCGGCGTCGACGGCGCCCGCCAGTTGTGGGACAGCATGCGCTGGGCCGCCGAGGAGATCCGCGAGCTGCCCACCCGCCACGGCTTCGAGGTGGACTACCGCAGCGGCAGCCTGTGGGCGGCCGTGCTGCCGCGCCGGGTCGGCCAGTTGCACGAGGCCCAGCGCGAGGCCGAAGCGAAGTGGGGCTACGACGCCTTGCGCGTCATCGAACGCGACGAACTGCCCGAATGGATCGGCAGCCCGCGCTACCAGGCCGCCCTCTACGACCCCGAGGCCGGCCACCTCGACCCGCTGAAGCTGGCCCACGGCCTGGCCAATGCCCTGGAAGCGGCTGGCGGGCGCATCTTCGAACAGACCCAGGCCCTGGAGTACCGCGCCCGCGGCGAGGGCTACAGCGTGCGAACCCCGGAGGGCGAAGTGCGCGCCGACGTGCTGGTGCTGGCCTGCAACGCCTACATCGATCGCCTCGACCCGGCCCTGGCCCGGCGCGTGCTGCCGGTGGGCTCCTACCAGGTCGCCACCGAGCCGCTGGACCCGGCGCTGGCGCGCTCCCTGCTGCCGCGCAACAGTTGCGTGATCGACAACCAGTTCGTCCCCGACTATTTCCGCCTCACCCCCGACAACCGCCTGCTCTTCGGCGGTGGCTGCACCTACCTGGGCGGCCTGCCCAGGGACGTAGCGGCCGCCACCCGGCCGCACCTGGAGCGGGTCTTCCCGCAGTTGCGTGGCGTCGGCATCGAGTACGGCTGGGGTGGGCACCTGGACTGCAGCATGAAGCGCACCCCGGACATCGGCCGCACAGGCCAGCGCTACTGGCTGCAGGGCTTCTCCGGGCACGGCGTGCTGCCGACCCTGGCCGGCGCCCGCGCCGTGGCCGACGCCATCCTCGGTGACGACCGCCTGCTGGGGCTCTACCAGCGCCTGAACAACCCCGGCTTCCCCGGTGGCGCACTGCTGGCGCCACCGCTGGAGGCCATCGGCAAGGCGTACTACCGCCTGCGCGACCTGATCTGAAGGGCTGCCCGCCGGCACCCGGCGGGCACCACGGAGATTCCAGATGGACAAGCAAGACGAAATCGAAGGCCTCGCGATCCTCATCCGCGACCTGCGCAAGCACAAGAACGTGACCCTGGGCGACCTGGCCACCCGCATCGACCGCTCGGTGGGCTTCCTCTCCCAGGTCGAGCGCGGTCTCTCGCGCCCCACGGTGGCCGACCTCACCGCCATCAGCGAAGCGCTGGGGGTGCCGACCACCTACTTCTACAGCCTCAGCAAGCCCCGCGAGATCCCCTGGATCACCCGCCCCGACGAGCGCCGCACCCTCTACTACGCCGGCGGCATCACCGACGTGCTGGCCTCGCCGACCATGTCCGGCGGCTTCTCCATGCTCGAAAGCCACCTGGAGCCCGGCGCCACCAGTGGCGAAGGGCACCTGGACGACAGCTCCGAGCAGGGTGGTTTCGTCCTCGAAGGCGAGCTTACCCTCTGGTACGGCGACGACGCCGAGCCGGTGACCCTCCAGGCCAACGACAGCTTCCAGCTACCGCCCCATGCGCAGTTCCGCTACGCCAACCTCACCGAACGGCCGACGCGGGTGCTCTGGGTCTTCACCTGACACCCGGCGGCTTCTCCCCTGAACACCTCTTTCCCATGCAGGACCGCAGTGATGACAACAACAAGACCCCCCGATCTGCTCAGCGAAGTCCGCGCCTTCCGCGAACGTCACCCGGACATCCGCTACGTCGACCTCATCTGCCTGGACATCCCCGGACACTTCTACGGCAAGCGCTACCCCATCGACATGCTGGAGAAGGTGGCCGCCGGCGGCCCGCTGAAGGTCCCGCAGAACTGCGTGCTGCTCGGCACCCAGGGCGGGCTGTACCCCATCGGCGATTACTGCTTCGCCGACGGCGACCCGGACGCCCCGCGCCGCCTGGTGCCGGGCACCCTGGTGCCGGTGCGCTGGGAGAAGGAGCCGCTGGGGCAGATGCTGATCACCTCCGACGGCACCGAAGCACCCATCGAATTCGAACCCCGTGAAGTGCTCGCCCGCGTGCTGCAGCGCCTGGAACGGCGCGGCATCCGCCCGGTGGTGGCCTTCGAGCTGGAGTTCTACCTGTTCGACCGCAAGCTCGACGCCGGCCTGCCGCGCTTCCCCCGTGACCCGCTGTGCGAGGACGAGGACGATCAGCCGAACATGCACATCGAGCGCCTCTCGCGCTTCTCCAGCGTGCTCCACGAAATGGTCGACGCCGCCAACGAACAGGGCGTGGCCGCCAACGTCATCACCGCCGAGCTCGGCCCCGGCCAGTTCGAGATCAACTTCGGCCACTGCGACGACGGCCTCCAGGCTGCCGACTGGGCCGCCCTGTTCTGCCGCAGCACCCGTGGCGTGGCCCTCAAGCACGGCCTGCGCGCCAGCTTCATGAGCAAGCCCTACCTGCAGGCGCCGGGCAGTGGCATGCACGTACACGTCAGCCTCTACGACCGCGACGGCCACAACCTGCTGGACGCCCAGGGCCAGCGCCCGCTGCGCCACGCCGTGGCCGGCTGCCTGGACCTGCTGCCCCACTGCATGCCGATCTTCGCCGCCAACCACAACGCCTTCCGTCGCTACGGCGCCATGGTCAACGCCGCCAGCCGCGCCAGTTGGGGCTTCGAAGACCGCGATGCGTGCATCCGCATCCCCGAGTCAGACGGCCGCAACCTGCGCATCGAACACCGCCTGGCCGGCGCCGACGCCAACCCCTACCTGGTGCTGGCGGCCATCCTCACCGGCATGGAGCACGGCCTCGACGCCGCCCGCGACCCCATCGCACCGCTCAACGAAGACCGCTCCAGCGGCATCGACTTCCCCACGGACATGCTCACCGCCGTCGCCGCCATGCGCGACCACCCCGTGGTCAACCAGGGCCTGGGCAGCGAATTCGTCATGGTCTATTGCGAGAACAAGCGCCAGGAGTACCTCGACTTCATGAACGAAGTCAGCGCCCGGGAATACCGCTGGTACCTGTAGCGGGACGCGCCGGGTGCGGGGTGGGTGGCGCGCTTCCCATCCATCCATGGCGCTCGCCATGGCCCCGCACGGTGGACCGGTGAAGCGTGGTCCACCCTACGTCTTTCGCGAGCAGAGCTCGCCCCTACACGCCGGCACGTCGCTGGTCGGGGCGTAGGGTGGATGGCGCTCTTTCCATCCACCAGCGGCGCTCGCCATGGCCCCGAATGGTGGGCCGATGCAGCGTGGTTCCCCTACGCCCGGTCCACCCCGCCAAAGGCGGCCAGCAGGTCTTCGACGAACGCCTGCTGCGCTTCGCTGGGTTCACGGCCGCGGTGGTGGGTGAGGCGGAATTCCACGTCGAAGCCCAGACGCTCGGGGAGCAGGGCGCGGAGTTGCCCGCGTGTCTCCCAGGGCGCGGCGATGTGGCGGGGCAGGTAGCCGATGTGGGCACCGGAGAGGATCAGCGCCAGGGTGCCTTCCACCTGCTCGGTGACCGCGCTGCTGGCGGCGGACTGGAAGGGCTCGGCCTCGCCGATGAAGCGGTAGGGGTGCAGCACCCGGTCGCAGTGGCGCAGGTCGCTCTCGGTCACGCGCGTGCGGTCGAACAGCGGGTGCCCGGCGCCGCAGAACAGCAACTGCTCCTCGACGAACAGCGGCCGGTGTGCCAGCGCCTGCTGGTTGCCGGAGAAGTAACCGATGGCCAGGTGCAACTGGTCCTGCAGCAGGCGCCGCTCCAGTTCGGCGGGCATGGCGCTGAGCAGCTCGATGCGCACCGCCTGGCGGCGCGAGCGGAAGCGCCGGATGGCATCGGCCAGGCGTTGCATCACGGCATCGTCGAGGGCTTCGGAGAGGCCGATGCGCAGCTCGCCCAGGAGCATGTCGGCCATGCCCCGCGCCTCGCCCTTGAAGGTTTCGATGGCGCCGAACAGGCGCCGCGTGGCCGCTAGTACCTGCTCGCCCTTGGGGGTCAGGCGGAAGCCGGCCTTGCCGCGCTCGCACAGGCGAAAGCCCAGGCGCGTCTCCAGCTTGGCCATCTGCGTGCTGATGGTGGACTGACCCACCCCCAGCGCGCCCTGGGCGGCGCTGAAGCCGCCGCTTTCGACCACGGTGACGAACAGCCTGAGCAGTTGCAGGTCCAGGTCCTGGAGTTGGGCGAGCATGGAATCTCCAAACATCGATGGCGAGCGATGCCAAAGTAGAACACTTCATATTTATCCGAAGCAAAGCCCGGCGCAGGATCGCTCCATCACCGCTCCGGTAGCTTTCGCCATGCGCCTTTCCCTGTTGTTCGCCCTGCTCGCCGCCTGTGTCCTGCCCGCCCATGGGCAGGACCGGGAGCTGAACCTCTACAGTTGGTCTGCCTACATCCCGCCCCAGGCGCTGGAGCGCTTCAAGGCCGAGACCGGCATCCAGGTGAAGTACGACATCTTCGACAGCGCCGAGGCCCTCGACGCCAAGCTGATGACCGGCGGCAGCGGCTATGACGTGGTGTTCCCCGCCAGCAGCGGACTGGCGCGGGCGATCAAGGCCAATGCGGTGCAGCCGGTGCAGCGTGGGCAATTGCAGCACTACGCCAACCTCGACCCGCAGCTGCTGGCCAAGCTCGCCAGCGTCGACCCCGGCAACCGCTTCGGCGTGCCCTACACCTGGGGCACCATCGGCCTGGGGCTGAACCGCGACGCGGTGCAGCAACGCATCCCCGACGCACCGCTGAACAGCCTCGACCTGCTGTTCAAGCCCGAGTACGCCAGCCGCCTGAAGGACTGCGGCATCGCCGTGATCGACTCGCCCCAGGAGGTCATCAGCGTGGCCCTGCACTACCTCGGCAAGGACCCCTACAGCTCCGCCAAGGCCGACCTCGCGGCGGTCCATGAGCTGCTCACCGCGCTGCAGCCGAACCTGCGCTACGTCGGCACCGGCAAGCACATCAACGACCTGGCCAATGGCGAGATCTGCCTGGCGCTGACCTACAGCGGCGACGCCATCATCGCCGCCGGGCAGGCCCGCGAGACGAAGATGCCCTTCGAGGTGGTCTACCGCATCCCCCGCGAGGGTACGCTGATCTGGTTCGACACCCTGGCCATCCCCGCCGACGCGCCGCACCCCAAGGCGGCCCATGCCTTCATCGACTGGATGCTGCGCCCCGAGGCCATCGCCGAGCTGACCAACAGCCAGTTCTTCGCCAACGCCAACCAGGCCGCCACGCCCTTGCTGGACCCGGCGGTGGCCAACGACCCCGACATCTACCCGGCCCAGGCCGTGCGCGAGCGCCTGTTCGGCGAGCAGGCGCTGACCCTCAAGCAGCAGCGCGAGCGCACCCGCCTCTGGACGCGCTTCCGCACCCAGTACTGAACCCGCGCAGACGGGAAACACCCCACCGATGGAGCCCGATGACATGGAACACGCCTACGACAACGACCAGGCCATCACCCGGCCGAGCCTGCTGGGCACGGCCGCCGAAGCCACCTACGCCGGCATCACCAGCTTCATGCGCCGGCGCTACAGCCGCGACCTTGCCGGCGTCGACCTGGTGGTGAGCGGGGTGCCCTTCGACACCGCCACCACCAACCGCCCCGGCAGCCGCTTCGGGCCCCGCGCCATCCGCGCCGCCTCGGTGCAGATGGCCTGGGCGCGGCACTTCCCCTGGGAGTTCGACCCCTTCGACCACCTGGCGGTGATCGACTACGGCGACTGCGCCTTCGACCACGGCACGCCGCAGCACACCCCGGAGGCGATCCAGGCCCACGCCGCGCACATCCTCGAGGCCGGCGCGGCGATGCTCACCCTGGGCGGCGACCACTTCATCAGCTACCCGCTGCTCAAGGCCCACGCCGCCAAGCACGGGCCGCTGTCGCTGATCCACTTCGACGCCCACAGCGACACCTGGCCGGACGAAGAAGGCCAGCGCATCGACCACGGCACCATGTTCTTCCACGCCGCCCGCGAGGGCCTGGTGGACCCGGCGCGCTCGGTGCAGATCGGCCTGCGTACCACCAACGACGACGTGATGGGCTTCCAGGTGCTGGACGCCCGCGAGGTGCACCGCCACACACCGGAGCAGATCGCCGAGCGCATCCGCGCGCGGGTGGGGGACAACCCGGTGTACCTGACCTTCGACATCGACTGCCTCGACCCGGCCTTCGCCCCCGGCACCGGCACCCCCGTGTGCGGCGGGCTCTCCAGCCACCAGGCGCTGGAAATCCTCCGTGGCCTGCGCGGCATCAATCTGGTGGGCATGGACGTGGTGGAAGTGGCGCCGCCCTACGACAACGCCGAAGTCACCGCCCTGGCCGGCGCCACCCTGGCGATGGAGATGATCTGCCTGTATGCCGCGCGGCATAAGGTGGGCGAGCGATAGGCGCGGCACTGAGGGAGCGAGTTCATTCGCGAACGAGGTAAAGCAAGAGCATCGCGGCTGAAGCCGCTCCCACAGTG